>JBKJSO010000295.1:0-3836 GCA_046595835.1 Acidimicrobiales bacterium
CATGCCCCGAACCTCGTTACACCGGGCCGTCGGCTTGGACGCAGGGCACGCACCCCGCTAACGTGCTCACTCCGTGCTTCCGGGCCCCTCGTGCGTCCGGTGGCCGAAGATCGAAACCGACGTCCGGGCAGGCCCGACACCCTCGGGAACCGCACGGCACAACCGAATCACGCTCCGCCGGGTCCCCCGTGCGGAGCGTTCGCGTGAACAGGGTCCGTCCCTAGTTCCTCCGCAGCAAAGAGAGACGTAGCCGTCATGGCCACCAAGGCAATCGTGGGCGAGAAGGTAGGGATGACCCAGGTCTGGGACGACGAGAACCGCGTCGTGCCCGTGACCGTGCTGCGGGTGAAGCCGTGCCGCGTGGTGCAGGTCAAGACCGATGAGCGCGACGGCTACACCGCCCTGCAGGTCACCTTCGGCACGAAGAAGGCCTCCAAGATCACCAAGCCCAAGCTCGGGCACTTCGAGAAGGCCGGCGTCGACCCGGGGCCGCGGCTCGTCGAGCTCCGCCTCGACGACGTGTCCGACTACGTCGTGGGCCAGGAGCTCAAGGCCGATCTGCTGACGGGCGGCGACAAGGTCGACGTGACCGCCGTCAGCAAGGGCAAGGGCTTCGCTGGTGCGATGAAGCGCCATGGCTTCGGCGGCATGCCCGCCTCCCATGGCACGCACCGCACCCACCGTGCCCCCGGCTCCATCGGCGCCTGCGCCACCCCGTCCCGCGTGTTCCGCGGCACGAAGATGGCCGGCCGCATGGGCGCTGAGAAGGTCACCACCCAGAACCTCCTGGTCGTCCAGGCCGACGCAGAGCGCGACCTCGTGCTGGTGCGTGGCTCGGTGCCCGGGCCCAAGGGTGGCCTCGTCCTCATCCGTGACGCCGTGAAGGCAGGTGCCTGATGCCCACGCTCGACACCAAGGACGCCACCGGCGCCAAGGCCGGCTCCGTGGAGCTCGATGACGCCATGTTCGGCATCGAGCCCAACGTCCCGGTGATGCACCAGGTGGTGACTGCGCAGCTCGCCGGCAAGCGCAGCGGCACGCAGTCCGCCAAGACCCGCGCCGAGGTGCGCGGCGGCGGCGCCAAGCCGTGGAAGCAGAAGGGCACCGGCCGCGCCCGCGCCGGCTCCAGCCGTGCACCGCACTGGGTCGGTGGTGGCGTCACGCACGCCCCCAAGCCCCGTGACTACTCCCAGCGCACCCCCAAGAAGATGATCCGACTCGCGCTCAAGTCAGCCCTGTCCGACCGGGCCAGCTCCGAGCGGGTTCTCGTGCTCGACTGGGGCCTCGATGCCCCGAGCACCAAGGGCGCCATCGCCGCGCTGGCTGCCAACGGTGTCGAGGGTCGCGTGCTCGCCGTGCTGCGCCCTGAGGACTCTGCCATCTGGAAGAGCCTGCGGAACCTCGACAACGTCCACATCTGTGGCGTCGGCGAGCTCAATGCCTACGACGTCCTCGTGTCCGACTGGGTCGTCTTCACGCCCGACACGCTGCCGGTCGACCGTCCCATCACCCGCGGCACCCACACGGACGCCGCTTCCGACACCGAGGAGGCATCGGCGTGAAGGACCCCCGTGACGTCATCCTCGCCCCCGTGGTCAGCGAGAAGTCGTACGCACTACTCGAGCACAAGAACGCGGCCTACACCTTCAAGGTGCATCCGGACGCGTCGAAGCCCGAGATCCACGACGCCATCGAGGCCATCTTCAACGTGACGGTCCTCAAGGTGAACACCCTCAACCGGACCGGCAAGCGCAAGCGCAACCGCAAGACCGGAACCTTCGGCAAGCGGCCCGACACCAAGCGGGCCATCGTCACCCTCGTCGAGGGTCAGACGATCGACCTCTTCCAGGCATAGGTCAGCAACGACATGGCACTTCGCAAACGCAAGCCCACCAGCCCCGGCCGCCGCTTCCAGACGGTCTCCGATTTCGCGGAGATCACGAAGGACACGCCCGAGAAGTCGCTGCTGGCGCCCAAGCACAACACCGGTGGCCGCAACAACTACGGCCGCAAGACCGCTCGTCACAAGGGTGGCGGCCACAAGCAGCGCTACCGCGTGATCGACTTCAAGCGCACCAAGGACGGCGTGCCGGCCAAGGTCGCGTCGGTCGAGTACGACCCGAACCGCAACTGCCGGATCGTGCTGCTCCACTACCTCGACGGGGAGAAGCGCTACATCCTCGCCCCGAAGGACGTAAAGGTCGGCGACCTGCTCCAGTCGGGTCAGGGCTCCGAGATCCGTCCCGGCAACGCTCTGCCGCTGCGCTACATCCCCGTCGGCACCACGGTGCACAACATCGAGCTGCAGCCCGGTGGCGGCGGCAAGATGGCTCGCTCCGCCGGCTCCTCCACCCAGCTCGTGGCCAAGGAGGGCGACTACGCCACCCTGCGGCTGCCCAGCACCGAGATGCGGCGCGTGTCGATCGACTGCCGCGCCACGATCGGCGAGGTCGGGAACTCCGAGGCCGAGCTGATCAAGATCGGCAAGGCCGGCCGCAACCGGTGGAAGGGCGTCAAGCCCCAGACCCGTGGCGTGGCCATGAACCCGGTCGACCACCCGCTCGGTGGTGGTGAGGGCAAGACCTCAGGTGGCCGCCATCCGGTGTCGCCGTGGGGCAAGCCCGAAGGCCGAACCCGAGACAAGACCAAGCCGTCCCAGAAGCTCATCGTTCGCCGGCGCCGTACGCGCGGCAGCCGGAGGTAGGACCCCATGCCCCGCAGTCTCAAGAAGGGCCCCTTCGTCGACGACCACCTCCTCAAGAAGGTGGACGTCCTCAACGAGAAGGGCGAGAAGAAGGTCATCAAGACCTGGAGCCGTCGCTCCACGATCATCCCGGAGATGGTGGGTCACACCATCGCCGTGCACGACGGGCGCAAGCACGTGCCGGTGTACGTCACCGAGGCGATGGTCGGGCACAAGCTCGGCGAGTTCTCGCCCACCCGCACCTTCAAGTTCCACGCGGGCATGGAGAAGCAAGCCCGAGGGCGGCGATAGCGATGGCGTTCGGCACCAAGACCAACGAGCGCCCGGGCACCCGGGCACAGGTCCGTCACCTCCGCGTGTCGGCCTACAAGGCTCGCGAGGTCCTCGACCTCGTCCGCGGCCTGCACGTCGACGACGCCGATGGCGTCCTCGAGTTCACCGATCGCGCTGTCGCGGCCGAGATCCGCAAGGTGCTCGCCGCCGCGGTCGCCAACGCGGAGCACAACGACGAGGTCGACCCCAACGAGCTCTACGTGTCGGCCTGCTACGCCGATGAGGGTCCTACCCTCAAGCGCTGGCGTCCCCGTGCTCGTGGCCGGGCCACCCGGATCCGCAAGCGCTCCTGCCACATCACGGTCATCGTGAGCCGCATGGATCCCAAGAAGCTCGAGCAGCGCCGGGCCCGCACCGACGCCGCCGTCGGCCGTGGCGGCGTGCGCCGCGACGCCGCCGAGGCTCGCCGGGCTCGCGTGGCCAAGAGCAAGGCCGCCGCCGAGGCCCGCGCCGAGGCCAACGACCACGAGGGTCACGACCACGAGGGTCACGACCACGAGGGTCACGACCACGACCACGACGACGCAGAGGTGACCGACGAGGTCATCGAGGCGCCCGAGGCCGAGGTCGTCGACGCTCCTGTGGAGGACGTCGCTGACGAGGCGCCGGCCGACGAGCCCGCCGCCACGGACGAGGCCCCGGAGACCGAGGCGTCGGATGACGCCACTGAGGAGCAGAAGTAATGGGTCAGAAGGTCAACCCCTATGGCTTCCGGCTCGGTGTCACCACCGAGTGGAAGTCGCGCTGGTTCGCCGACCGCAAGGAGTACGGCAACTTCGTCATCGAGGACTGGAAGATC
>JBKJSO010000303.1:0-3408 GCA_046595835.1 Acidimicrobiales bacterium
CCGGACGCGGCGCCGACCACTCCCTCCGCCGAGACGAGCATCAGCAGAGACGCGGCGTTGTGCACGAGTGAGCGGAACTTGGCGTCATCATCGTTGGCGACCTCGAAGGTCCGCCGCGTTGTGAGATCGCGGATGGAGAGCACCAGCGCTCCCCCTACGGGGCCCGGCATCGGGGCACCGACGAGCTCGACGAGCCGCCATCCGTGCCCGCTGCGCAACCGCACCTCGATGGGCTGCCCGACGTCCTTGCTCTGGACGCTGAGGAGCGAGACGAGGGCCAGCTCGAGGTCGTCGGGGTGCACCAGGTCAAGCCCCGAGGCGCCGACCGATGAGTCGACCGAGCGCCCGAAGAAGTTCTCCGCGGCTCGGTTGCCCCACAGGAGGGAGCAGGTCGCGTCCACCACCAGCACCGGGTCGGGAAGACGGGCGAGCACCTCGAGCAGCACGCCATCGCTCAGCGGAGCCGGCGCACAGAGCGCGTCATCCGGGATCGTCTCGGCCGAGGTCACCTCGCGTCATCGACCGAGAAGCCCGACGACCTGAGCCCCGTGTGAGGAATGTCCGACTCGCGGGGGGGCTACGGTCCCGGCCCATGGCGTTCGAGACGGTCACCGGGTACTGCTGGCCCCAGTCCGTGCAGGCGGGGGGCTCGGTGACCCTGCACCTGTCCTCGGCGGGCGGTAAGGCCGTGTCCGTCGAGGTGGCGCACGTGGGGCGCGAGCGCACGGTGGTCTTCGCCAACGGCGCCGTCCCGGCCGACCACCACGACACCCCGGCCGATGCCCACGCGAGCGGGTGCGGCTGGCCGGGCGCGCTCGCGCTCGACGTCGACCCCTCGTGGCCGTCTGGGTACTACGAGGTGGTCCTCGGGATCGAGGTCGACGGCAAGGAGCGCCAGAGCCACGCGTTCTTCGTGGTCCGCCCGCCGGTCGGCGTCCCCACGGCATCGATTCTGCTGGCCCTGGCCACCAACACCTGGCATGCCTACAACGACTTCGGGGGCCGCAACCTCTACACGGGCGGCACCCGCGTCTCGATGCAGCGGCCCATGTCGCCGGGCTACCTGTTCAAGCCCCCGGGCCTGGGTCGGCGCGTCACCACCACGGCCCCACCCGATCCGGACATGGCCGCCCACGTGGGCTACCTGTCGCTGAACCACCTTTCGCCCTACGCCGGGTCGGCGGGGTGGCCCGACTGGGAGCAACCCTTCCTCGCGTGGGCCGAGCGCGAGGGCTACGCCATCGACGTCGTCACCAACGCGGACCTGGAGGACCACCCCGACCTCCTCGACGATGGCAGCTACCGCCTCTTCCTGTCGGTCGGGCACGACGAGTACTGGTCGGCCGCGATGCGCGACACCGTGGAGGCGTTCATCGGCAGGGGCGGCCACGCCGCCTTCTTCTCCGGCAACACGGCGTTCTGGCAGGTGCGCCTCGAGGAGCCGACCTCGGACGGACCGGCGGCCACCATGGTGGGCTACAAGGGCTTGTTCAAGCAGGACCCGGTGTTTGGCACCGACCGCCAGAGCGAGCTGACGAGCATCTGGTCAGACCATCTCATCGAGCGGCCCGAGAACCACATGACGGGCGTGAGCTTCGCCCGCGGCGGCTACCACCGGATCGGCAGGCGGGCCACGGCCGGGGCCGGCGGCTACACCGTGCACCGGCCCGATCACTGGCTCTTCGACGGCACGGGCCTTGGCTATGGCGACGTGCTCGGCGCCGCCAGCACCACCGTGGGCTACGAGTGCGACGGCTGCGACTTCACCTACCGCGACGGGCTCCCCTACCCCACCGGCTCAGACGGCACGCCGGCCAGCTTCGAGATCCTGGGCACCGCCCCCGCCGCCCACTTCACCCGCACCACCGCCACCCGGCCGCCGGCGCCCAACGAGCCCTCCGAGGTGGAGTTCATCGCCGCACGGCTCTTCGGCACACGGTCGCCTGAGGATGTCGAGCGGATCTCCCACGGCCACGCCGTGCTGGGCACCTACACTTCAGCGGCCGGCGGCGTGGTGGTCACCTCGGGAAGCACCGACTGGGCGCACGGCCTCGCCGGCCGCGACCCGCAGGTCGAGCAGATCACCAGGAACATCCTGGACCGGCTCGGCCGCTGACGGCGCACGACACTGGCGCCGTCAGCGAAGGCGCCAGCTGACCCGTTCGCCGGTGGCGAAGCGGTCCTGGCCGGCCTTGAAGGCAGCCGCGTCCGACCCGATCCGGGTGAAGAGGTTGGCCAGCCCGATCGCCTGCGTCCTCGGTACCTCGAGGGCTGTCCAGAGGGCCCGCATCGTCCCTTGGATGACGAGGGGGGGTGAGTCCGCGATCACCCGCGCCGCCCACCCAGCCCGCTCGAGCAGCTCGTGCCGCGGCACGACCTCGCTGACGAGCCCCACCTGGAACGCTCGCTCCGCAGACATCCGCTCATGGGCGCCGAGCAGCGAGAGCCGCATGATCTCCTGGAAGGGCATCTTCGCGAGCATCTGCATCGGCTCGAAGGCCGCCGTCATGCCGTAGGTGACGTGCGGGTCGAAGAAGGTGGCGTCGTCACTGGCGATGATGAACTCGACGTCGCCGAGCAGGTAGAACGCGCCTCCGCAGGCCATGCCGTGGACCGCGGCGATCACCGGCTTCCAGAGGTCCCGGCTCTTCGGCCCCACGTCCCGACCGGGATCGTCGTACATCCACGGCGTGGGGTAGCCGGGGTAGTCACCAGCGGCCATGGCGGCGTTGTTGTCGTCCGACACCGCCTCGGTCCGGTCGATCCCGGTGCAGAACGCGTCGCCCTCGCCGGTGAGCACGATGCAGCGGACGTCGTCGTCATAGCGCAGCGCAGTCCACAGGGTGGCGAGCTCGTCCTGCATCCGCTGGTTGATGGCGTTGCGGACCTGGGGACGGTTCAGCGACACCCACGCGATGCCGTCGTCCTTGCGCACCACCAGGGTCTCGTAGTCGTCAGCCATCGCAGGCGAGCATAGGGACAAACCCGCTGCACGGAGGCCGGCCGGGACAGGGTCAGGCGTCGCGCCCGACCCGCCGGGTTCTCATGGCACCCCCAACGGGATTCGAACCCGTGCCGCCACCTTGAGAGGGTGGTGTCCTAGGCCACTAGACGATGGGGGCTAGCAAGCCCAGTGACGATAGCCGCGGGCGCCTCGATCGAGCACGTTGACTCACGGGGGCCCGTGCACGGCGGGCCTTGTCGACTCCACCGGGCGCCAGCGCAGCCGTGCCTTCCACACCGAGGCGAGGCCGAGCGGTACCCAATCTGACGGCATCCGGCCCGATGGACGATGGGAGACACGGCCCACTGACGCCTGGACCGGATCTGGTACGAGCTGGATTCGGCATGGGATACTGCGCGAAACGGACAGATGAGGTGCGGGGTCGTGGGCAGCGGGAGCTCAAC
>JBKJSO010000041.1:0-14148 GCA_046595835.1 Acidimicrobiales bacterium
GTCGCGTCGACCGCCCACCCGGCCCAGTCCAACGACTGCAGGTCGCGCAGGCCGCCGGCACCGTCCTTGAGGTTCGGCTCCAGCATCTCGGCGATGGGGCCCGGCTGCTCCTCGCGCGACGACGCAGCCGTCGCGAGCGCCTCGAGGAACGCCCCGCGACGCTTGTGGGCGAGGTGGCGCGTCCGGCTCGCGACGTCGGTCGCGAGGTCCGGGTCGCCCACGAGGTGCCGGATCTCCAGGAGGCTGGTGAACGCCTCGAGCTCCTCGGCCGCGAGGGCGAGTGCCTCCTTCGGCGTGCGGACGGCGTGCCCGAGGACGAGCCCCGCGTCCCACAACGGGTACCAGAGCTGCTCGGCACCCGCGGCGACCTCGTCCGACGATGCCGAACCGTCGTGGAGCAGCATCAGGTCGACATCGGAGCCCGGGCACAGCTCCCTGCGCGCATACGACCCGAGCGCCACGACCGCGAACGGGCCGCGCAGCTCGATGTCCCGGGCGATCTCCGCCACCGCGACGTCGATCGAACGCGCGAGCGCCGCACCGAAGGCAGTGCCTCCGAGTGCGGCGTCGCTGATGACGCGCTCGCGATCGGCGCGCATGCGCGCCGCGGTCGACGCTCCTGCGCCCTGGTCAGAGGGCGTCAGGACCGGCTTCCCCCGTACGGATACGTACGACGCTGTCGACGGGGACGACCCAGACCTTGCCGTCGCCGATCTTCCCGGTCCGGGAGGTCTCGACGATCGTCGTCGTGATCCGCTCCACGTCGGCGTCGTCGACGAGGATCTCGATCCGCACCTTCGGGACGAAGTCGATGGCGTACTCCGCCCCTCGGTAGACCTCGGTGTGCCCGCGCTGGCGGCCGAAGCCTTGCACGTCGGACACGGTGAGCCCCTGGACCCCGAGATCCTTGAGCGCGTCCTTCACGTCGTCGAGCTTGAACGGCTTGATGATGCCCACGATGAGCTTCATGTTCGATGCAATCCCTTCAGACCCGTTCGAGGGCGTAGCCGGTCTCGGAGTGCTGCGTGAGGTCGAGGCCGGTTTCCTCGTCCTCTTCACTCACCCGGATCCCACCGGGCAGTGCCTTCTTGAGGCCGAACCCGATCGCCAACGACACGGCGAACGAGAAGACCATGACCACCGCGACTGCGATGACCTGCTCGGCGAAGAGGCTCCAACCCCCGCCGAAGAACACACCATCGGCACCGGCGGGGTTCACCGATGCATCCGCGAACAGCCCGAGCAGGATCGAACCGATGATCCCACCCACGAGGTGCACTGCGACGACATCGAGGGAGTCGTCGTAGCCGAAGCGGAACTTCAGGCCGATCGCCAGGTAGCAGACGGCTCCGGCCACCGCGCCGATCGCGAGCGGTGCGAGCCCACCCACGAAGCCGGCACATGGTGTGATCGCGACGAGCCCGGTGACCGCTCCCGATGCTGCGCCGAGCGTCGTCGCGTGTCCGTCCTTGATCCGCTCGACGAGGAGCCATGCGATCATCCCGGCCGCGGCGGCGACGAACGTGTTGAGGAAGGCCTGGGCCGCGACCCCGTTGGCCGCCAGCGCCGAGCCGGCGTTGAAGCCGAACCACCCGAACCAGAGGATCCCCGTGCCGAGCAGCGTGAGTGGCAGCGAGTGCGGCGGCATCGGCTCCTTGGGCCAGCGGCGCCGCTTCCCGAGCAGGAACACGAGGGCGAGTGCCCCGGCTCCGGCGTTCACGTGGACGACCGCACCGCCGGCGAAGTCGAGCGCGCCACGCTCGGCGAGCCATCCACCGGCGAACACCCAGTGCGCGACTGGGAGGTACACGAGGACGGACCACAGGATGATGAAGCCGACCCAGGCGACGAAGCGCATCCGGTCGGCGATCGCGCCGGTGATCAGCGCCGGGGTGATGACGGCGAACGTGAGCTGGAACGCCACGAACGCGAGGACGGGGAGGCCATCGGCGGACACGGCGTTCGTCAGGTCCTTGAGGCCGATGAAGTCGAAGTTGCCGATCACCCCACCGTCGCCACCCCCGCCGAACGCGAGCGTGTACCCGAACACCACCCAGATCACGGTGACGATGCCCATGGCGAAGAAGTTCTGCATGAGCATCGCCAGGACGTTCTTCGCCCGCACCATCCCCCCGTAGAAGAGCGCGAGCCCCGGCGTCATGAACAGCACGAGCGCGGCTGACACCAGCACCCATGCGGTATCGCCGGCATTGATCGCTTTCACGTGTCCCCCCAAAGCAGGTCGACGGCTGTCAGGTCCATGACAGCCTGTCGGAACCAGGTTTCGGCCCGGTCGCGCCAGTGTTTCGGCAGTGTGAACTGACCGGTGCCCGAATGGCGGAGGCTCAGATCCAGGGGCGGGCGTTGCGCAGCCGTGCGGTCAGGTCGATCGCGGGCTGGGGCGGAGCGAAGAAGAACCCCTGGGCCGCATCGACGCCGAGGGTACGCAGCAGGTCGACCTGCTCGGCCGTCTCGACACCCTCCCCCGTCACCGTCACGCCCAGTCCGTGCCCGAGGCTGACGACTGCCGCGACGATCGCCGACTCCTCGGGCTCGCTCCCGAGCCGGGCGATGAACGACCGGTCGATCTTCACCTCGTCGATCGGGAAGTCGCGCAGGTACCCGAGGGCCGAGTACCCGGTCCCGAAGTCGTCGACGCTGACCCGTACGCCGAGCGCCTTGAGCGCCTTTACGGCGAGCAACCCTTCCTCCGGTTCGTCCAGCACCGCACCTTCCGTGATCTCGATGCACAGCGCACCAGGCGGGAGCTCGGTCCGCAACAGCACCTCCCCCACGAGGTCGGGGAGGTCGACGTGCAGCAGCTGGCGGCTGGAGAGGTTGACCGACACCTGGAAGCGGTCGGGGGACGGAAGGACCGCCAGCCATTCCACTGCCTTGCGGCACGCGCCGTCGAGCACCTGCTCGCCGATCGGCACGACGAGGCCGGTCTCCTCCGCGGACCGCAGGAAGTCGCGTGGGCCGAGCAGCCCGCGCTCGGGGTGCTGCCAGCGAGCCAGTGCCTCCACCCCGATGCACCGCCCCGTCGCGAGCTCGATGACGGGTTGGAAGAACAGGCGGAACTCCTCCCGGGCGACCGCCCGGTGCAACGCGTTCTCGACGTCGGAACGCTCCCGCGCCTGCTCGCGCATGCCCTCGTCGAAGACCTCGCAGCGCCCCCGACCGCGGTCCTTCGCGAGGTACATCGCCGCGTCCGCGTCACGCAGCAGCGCGTCGGGCGGCTCGAGCCCCGTGATACCGACTGCGATCCCGATACTGACGCCGACGAACAGCTCGTCGCCTTCGATGGTGAACGACTCGCGCAGTGCTCCGATCAGACGATCGGCCACGCTGATGGCCTGCTCGCCCGCCGTGTGCGGTTCGAGGTCTTCGCACAGGACCGTGAACTCGTCGCCACCGAAGCGAGCGACCACGTCGCCCGGACGCAGGACGACCTCGAGCCGTCCGGCAACTGCCTCCAACAGCTCATCACCGACATCGTGGCCGCGACTGTCGTTGACGATCTTGAACCGGTCGAGATCGAGGAACAGCACCGCGACCGCCGACTCCGACCGCCGGGCGCGTCGGAGCGCGTGCTCGAGGAGCTCACCGAAGAGGTTCCGGTTGGGCAGGCCGGTCAGCGAGTCGTGGTGCGCGAGGTCGGCGAGCCGCGACTGGACGTCGTGGCGCTCGATGGCGATCGCGGCCAGGGCGGCGACGGACTCCACGGCCGCGACCTCGGTCGGACCGGGTGCACGAGGCTCGACGAGGTAGGCCGCGAAGGTCCCGAGGACCCGTGCGCCCGACGCGTCCCGGATCGGGGTCGACCAGCACCCTCGGATGTGGTTCGCGCGCGCGAGGTCGGCGAACTTCGCGTACACGGGGTGATCGAGCACGTCGGCCACGACGACCGTCGTTCCTAGCGTCGCGGCGGCTCCGCACATGGTGGACTCCTCCGAGATGGGGAGATCGCCGGTCGCGTCGAGGAAGGACTGCGGAAAGCTCGGAGCCGCGCCGTAGCGCAGGACCCGGAGGTCGGGATCGGCGAGGAGCACTGTGCAGCGCGCCTGCGGGAGACGCCGCTCGAGCATCCTGCAGATCTCGGACAGGGTTTCCTCGATCGGCACCGCGGTGGCGATCATCTCGAGGATGGACGCCTGCTCGACGAGCCGGGCCTCGCTCGAGCGCAGCGCGGCCTCGGTGGACCGCTGGAACGTGACGTCGCGGCTCGTGAGCACGACCCCACCGATGGCCGGGTCGGCGCTCAGGTCCACCACGGAGGCCTCGAACGTCAACCAGTGGCCGTCCGCGTGCGGTGACCGGAAGGTGAACGGGGCGCCCGACCCGGCCCGATCGGTGTCTGCCAGATCGGTGTCTGCCAGATCGGTGTCCGGCTGATCGGAACGAGGCGGCCGGGCCGCCGCGATCTCGGCGTGCACCTTCGCCCGGTCGTCGGGATGCACCAGCTCGAGCGCCGGCCGCCCCACCTGCGAGCCCTTCGGGAAGCCGCTGACCGCGCTCGCCGACGGCGACGCGTAACGAATCGCCCCGTCGGGGCCGATGACCACGATCGCGTCGAAGGAGTGTTCGACGATACCGCGGAACCTCGCCTCGTTGTGCCGGAGCGCCTCCGCGGCGACCTTCATCTCGGTGATGTCGACCACGGTCCCCACGACCCGCGTGGGCGTACCCGGTTCCACCACCGCGACCGTCTTGGCGCGGACCCAGCGCACTGATCCGTCGGGCCGGAGGATCCGATGCTCGTCGTCCATGTCGTGCGGATCGTGGGTGTACTCGATCTCGAGCCGCGACCGGTCGTCGGGATGGATGGCGCGGAGCCATCCCGCGCCGAGGAGCTCGGCCTCGGAGCGCCCGGTGATGGCCTCGAGCTGGTCGTTCACGAGCACGAGACCCTCGGGGTCGACACCGACGAACAGCCCGACCGGCGCCGACGCGGCGAGCGCCATCATCTCGTCGAGGCCGAGCCGCGCCGCGCCGTCGATGTTCGTCACCCGAGGAACGTCCGTCGATGCCGGCTGCATCGGCGCATCGTAGGACCCCTCGCCTCGGCTCGGCCGCCGGGCGGCGTCACCCATCACGGCCCGCTCGGAGCGCGGCCGCCTTCGCCATCCCCCACGCGAGGAGGAGCGGGCCGAGATCGGGGTCACCGAGGTCGGCAAGCGTGGCGGGCGTCAGACCATAACGATCGTCCGGCCACGATCGCACCGCGAACTCGTCGCGGTCGACCGGTGGGATCCCGAGCGCGACCAGTGCTGCGGTGGGTTCCGCGACCGTCGTGCGCACCACTTCGAGTGGTGTGCGCGTCATCGCCTCGGGCTCGAAGGCGAGCAGCGCACGCAGCTCGGCGCCCACCCGGTTCGACGCCGCGGCTGCAGCGTCACGCGCCGCCGGCTCCCACTCCAGGGCCGTCCCGGAGGCGCTCGCCCACGCGTCGGCGATCCGGCCGACCTCGCCGACGACCCACGCCGCCAGCACCCTCGTCACACGCTCCACCATCTCGCGGGAGACCGCGCTGAGTCGGTCGAGCGCAGCGGCGCGCGTCAGATGATCGGGCACGCGTGCGCGGGGGTCGCGGCCGCCAGGTTCACCCCTCGAGTCCCACCCGTCGGAGTGCCTCGGACGGCTCGAGCACGAGCCCGGTGACGAAGGCGCCGAACTCCGCGAAGCGCGCCGAGACCTCGTCGAAGCGCATCTCGTAGACGATCTCCTTGAGCGCATCGGGGTCGTCGGCGAAGAGCGTGACCCCCCACTCCCAGTCGTCGATGCCGGTGGAGCCACTGATCAGCTGGACGACCCGCCCGGCGAAGGTGCGTCCGACGCGCGCGTGCCCGACCATGAGGCGCTTGCGGTCTTCGAAGGGGAGCGCATACCAATTGTCGCCACCGGGGTCGGGGCTGCGCCGTTTCGACATCGGGTAGAAGCACAGCATCCGACGCTCGGGCAGGTTGGGGTGGATGCGCTGCTCGCGGTAGCGCTCGATGCGCTCCCGCCAGGCCGCGAGCCGCTCCTCGATCTCGGCGGGATCGGTCAGCGACTCCTCCCCGACCAGACGCGCCCGCTCGTCGTCCTCCGTCGCGGCGTACTCGGATGACTCCGTGAGGGAGACGTAGGACCAGATGAGCCGGAGTGGCCCGCGGGCGAGATCGTGCTGGAGCGCCTGCAGGCGGGCGAGGTCCGGACCGACTGCCATCACACCGAGGTCGGCCTTGTGACCGAGCACCGCGAACGTCCGAACCTGGTGCGGCGACTCGCGGCAGAACTCGTCGATCGCTTCGAGGACGCGCTTGGCGCCACCGGCCTCCCGGTCCGCCCGATCGTGGTCGACGGCGTAGAAGAGGTGGAGCACCCCCCACCCGTGGCTCGCCTCGACCGGGTCGTCGCTCATCGCACGAGGCTAGACCTGCCCGGCGCTGGGGCCGGGGCCGGGGCCGCGCCCGGCCTCGACCGCCTCCACCGCCGCGAGGTGGAACGCGTAGTGGCGCGCCATGACCTCGCGCACCTGGGCCTCGGCCTCCCAGCCCTCGCCATCGACGAGCAGCGAGAACAACCGACGGAGGAAGGCGCCTTCCACGAACGCCCGCTGGATCCGCGGCGGCTCCGGGTCGACGACCTCCCGCATGATCGGCGGGCACACCGCGACCATCGCACCGACACGGTCGGCCAGGACGGGTTCGTGGAAGTCGGACTCGAGGTCGGCGAGCAGCCCGCACGCCAGCTCGTCGACCACCCGCTGGTCGTGGGCCGCGACCTCGAGGAACTCCTCGCGGGGCAGGAACTGCACCGTGGCGGACGAGAGCACGGGCCGGTAGTCGGCCCACTTCGCCAGCACCAACGCACGCACGGTCGCCTCCCGCATGCCTCAGCAGTCTGACCCCTCCACGAGCGCGATCGTCGGCAATGACTGCGGTCGATGCGGAGGCGCCGCGCAAAGGTGCGGACGCGAAAAGGGCACCCCCAAGGGGATGCCCTTCCGCGTGCTCCGTACGTGTGAGGAGGGACTTAGAAGTCCATCCCTCCCATGCCACCCATGTCGGGCATGCCGCCACCCGGCATGCCGCCACCGGCACCCGCGGGCTCGGGCTTGTCGGCGACGACCGCCTCGGTGGTGAGGAAGAGGGCCGCGATCGACGCTGCGTTCTGCAGGGCCGAGCGGGTCACCTTGGCGGCGTCGATGACACCGGCCTTGATGAGGTCCTCGTACTCCTCGGTCGCGGCGTTGAGGCCGTTGGCACCCTTGAGGCCACGCACCTTCTCGACCACGACGCCACCCTCGAGACCGGCGTTGAGCGCGATCTGCTTGAGCGGCTCCTCGAGCGCGCGGGCCACCATGCGGGCACCGGTCGCCTCGTCACCTTCGAGCAACTTGGCGGCCTCGAGCACCGTGGCCTGGGCCCGCAGGAGTGCGACGCCGCCACCGGCGACGACACCCTCCTCGACCGCAGCCTTGGTGGTCTGGACCGCGTCCTCGATGCGGTGCTTCTTCTCCTTGAGCTCGACCTCCGTCGCCGCGCCCACCTTGATGATGGCCACGCCGCCCGACAGCTTGGCGAGACGCTCCTGGAGCTTCTCGCGGTCGTAGTCGGAGTCGGTGTTGTCGATCTCGGAGCGGATCTGGTTGATGCGGCCCTGGACGTCGTCCTTGGCCCCGGCACCCTCGACGATCGTGGTCTCGTCCTTCGTCACGACGATCTTGCGTGCCGTGCCGAGCAGGTCGAGGCCGACGTTCTCGAGCTTCAGCCCGACCTCCTCGGCGACCACCTGGCCGCCGGTGAGGATCGCGAGGTCCTCGAGCATCGCCTTGCGGCGCTCGCCGAAGCCGGGGGCCTTGACCGCCACCGACTTGAACGTGCCGCGGATCTTGTTGACGACGAGGGTAGCGAGCGCCTCGCCCTCGATGTCCTCGGCGATGATCGCGAGCGGCTTGCCCGACTGCATCACCTTCTCGAGGACCGGCAGCATGTCCTTCACTGCCGAGATCTTCGAGCTCACGAGCAGGATGTACGCGTCGTCGAGGACGGTCTCCATGCGCTCGGGGTCGGTGACGAAGTACGGGGAGATGTAGCCCTTGTCGAAGCGCATGCCCTCGACGAGGTCCATCTCGATGCCGAAGGTCTGGCTCTCCTCGACGGTGATGACGCCGTCCTTGCCGACCTTGTCGATGGCCTCGGAGATCGTCTCGCCGATCTCGGAGTCGGCGGCGGAGATGCTGGCGACCTGGGAGATCTGGTCCTTCGAGTCGACCTCGACGGCCATCTCCTTGATGGCGGCCACAGCCACCTCGACCGCGGCCTCGATGCCCTTCTTCAGGGACATGGGGTTGGCGCCAGCGGCCACGTTGCGCAGGCCATGGCGGACCATCGACCAAGCGAGCACGGTGGCGGTGGTGGTGCCGTCGCCGGCGACGTCGTCGGTCTTCTTGGCGACCTCCTTGACGAGCTCGGCGCCGATGCGCTCGAAGGGGTCCTCGAGGTCGATCTCCTTGGCGATGGAGACGCCGTCGTTGGTGATCGTGGGGGCGCCCCACTTCTTGTCGAGCACGACGTTGCGGCCCTTCGGGCCGAGCGTGACGCGCACGGCGTCGGCGAGCTTGTTCATGCCGGTCTCGAGGCCGCGTCGGGCCTCTTCGTCGAACGCGATGATCTTGGACATCGTCGGATGTTCCTCCGTGGGGGTTGCTGCGTTAGCACTCGCGGTATGCGACTGCTAAGAGTCAACCACCTCGGATCAGCACTCGCAACCGGGGAGTGCCAGCGCCCGGTCAGGCCGGCGAGGAGACCGCGAGCCCTCGTGCCGTCGCCAGGTGCGCCCGCAGCTTGGCGGCGACGTGGTCGGGATCGATCGGCTTGGTGAGGTACGAGTCGGCGCCCAGGGCCCAGCTGCGCACCAGCGAGCGCTCGTCGTCCTCGGCGCTGAGCATCACCACGCACGTGTCGGGGGCCAGCCCGCGCTCGCGCCGCACCTCGAGCACGTCATACCCGTCGACGCCGGGCATCATCACGTCGAGCAGCATGGCGGCCGGCGGTCGCTCGGTGAGCACCTCGATGGCGGCACCCCCGGTCGCCGCGAAGCGCACGGAGAACTCATCGCCCAGGACGATGCCCAGCATCTCCCGCACGAGAGGGTCGTCGTCCACGATCAGGACCTCAGCACGTGTGATCACAAGCGAGGTATCGGCAGCTTGCTGCCTCGATTGAGCAAGATGGGCCAAGTGGCCCACTGCCGCCGGTTCCGCCGCGGGTGTTGGACCCCCGGCGTTCAGCCACCCGCGACGGCGGGGATGATCGACACGGTCTCACCGTCGGGGACCGGCGTGGCCAGCGCCTCGAGGAAGCGGACGTCGTCGTCGGCCACGAACACGTTGACGAACCGGCGCAGCCCGCCGTCGTCATCGAGGATCCGTTCCGCGAACCCGGGATGGGCCGCCTCCAGCGAGGCCAGCACCTCGCCCACGGTCGCACCCTCCACGCTGACCTCGGATTGGCCGCCGGTGAGGGTGCGGAGCGTTGTGGGCACGCGGACAGTGACACTCATGGGACTCAGCACCTCAAGAGACGGTGGAGTGCGGGCCAGCAGCGCCGCACGGGCAGGTCGATCGTAGTGAACCCGTAGGCGCACAGGACCATTCCCCCGGCGGGCCGCGCCTCGTCCATGACCGGGCCGAGGTTGCCGTTGCGTGGCTCCACCGGTATGCATTGAGCCGTGCGGCGGCCCATGATCCGGACCTTCCACCATGACGACTTCGCCGCCGCCCAGCTCGCGGAGCAGAAGGCGCGCCATGGCCACCGGGTGTCCGTGTGCCTTCCGGCCCGCAACGAAGCGACCACGGTCGGCGCCATCGTCGCCGACCTGCTCACGACGCTGGTGGAGCGCGTCGGCCTCGTCGACGAGATCCTCGTGGTCGATGATCACTCCACCGACGACACGGTCGAGGTGGCCCGTTCGGCTGGGGCGCGGGTGGTCTCCGTCGACGAGATCCTGCCCGAGCTCGGACCGGGCGAGGGCAAGGGCGAGGCGCTGTGGAAGTCCGTGGCGGCCGCCGAAGGCGATCTCATCGTGTGGTGCGACGCCGACATCACGGACTTCGGCCCCCGCTTCGTGGTGGGCCTCGTCGGTCCCCTTCTGCTTCGCCCCGAGGTCGGCTTCGTCAAGGGCTTCTACGACCGTCCCGTCGAGGGCAGCGCCCACGGCGGGGGTCGGGTCACCGAGCTGATGGCCCGCCCCGCGATCGCCGCGCTGTTCCCTCACCTGTCGTCCGTGGTGCAACCGCTGTCTGGCGAGTATGCGGGCCGCCGCAGCCTGCTCGAGCGTCTGGCGTTCGTGCAGGGCTACGGCGTGGACCTCGGCCTGCTGATCGACATCGCCGAGCTCGAGGGACCGGCCGTGATCGCGCAGGTCGATCTCGGCACCCGCCGCCATCGGAACCGGCCGCTCGACGAGCTCGGCCCCCAGGCGCTCGCCGTGCTGCAGACCGCCCTCCGCCGGGCCGGCACCGGGCGCGGAGGCCCGGCCACCCTGGTGCGCCCTGACCTCGAGCCAATCGAGGTCGCCACCGATGAGCGCCCAGCGCTCCTCGACGTGCCGGCCTACCGCCGCCGCACCGCCTGAGGGCGACCCGACACGGCACTAGGTCGTTCGGCCCAGAGAAACCCCTAAAGGTGGCCACGCACAGTGGTCGATGCAACGGGCGACAACAACCGGCACCAGGGCGAGACTGGACTGACCCATGGACCGCTCCACCCACCCATACCCACGGCTGGACCTCACCATCGACCTCACCGACGTAGCCGTTGCGCCCAACGGCCACCGCCTCACCGAGCTGGTGCAGGCGCTCACAGGCTGCAGCGTGGAACGCGCCGAGCTCGCGGTGAGCGACCCCACCCCCAGCGGCCCGGCCACCACCGATCAAGCCCTGCGGACGATGGCACAGGCCATCGTCCGACTCCGCCACCCCCAGCCCGCCTGATCGCACCCGGGGCGCTCCGCCGGCCTCGGCTGGCGGAGCGCTCAGGGTTCGGGCGCCGCGTTTGAGTCGGAACCCACCGACTCCACGAGGCCGACCCCCGGACGGGCGTCGTCGAGCTCCCACGATGCCTCGATCTCGTCGAGCGGCTGATCGAGCACGAGGTGGCGCCACGCGTGGCCGACGAGGATCTTGAGGACCGCGGCGGCGGGCACTGCGAGGAGCAGGCCGAAGAAGCCCCCGAGGGTGCCGCCCGCGAGGAGCGAGAGCATCACGACGGCGGGGTGCAGCTTCACGGCTCGGTGCATCACCAAGGGGCTGATGAAGTGGTTGTCGATCTGCTGCACGATCGCCATCACCACCGCCACGGCAACCGCCTTCGAGAGACCACCCCCGGTGGTGAGGGCGATGATGATCCCGGGCACGGCGCCCACCCACGGACCGATGAGCGGGATCATGTTGAACAGCCCTGCGACCATGCCGACGATCAACCAGAACGGCAGGCGGATTAGCAGCATCCCCACCGACGCCATGGTCCCTACCACGATGGCCACTGCGAGCTGACCGCGGAAGTACCCACCGATCGCATGGTTCAACCGGCGGGACACGACCATCACGTCGCCACGGGCACGCTCGGGGACTAGGACCCGCGCTGAGGTCCTGATGTGGGGCAGATCGACCAGCAGGTAGAACGCGATGATCGGGGCGAGCACGAAGATGATCCCGACGTGGAACACCTTGAGCAGCAGCTGTCGTGCCGTGTCGAGCTGCTCGGCGAACCGGTCCTGCTTCTCGACGGCCGACACCCGGCCGTCGCCGTTCGCGTCCACGCTCTTCCGGCCGGAGAGCTGACCCTCGAGCTCGTCGTAGGTGGGGATCTGGATGGGCCAGCTGTCGTCGATGGAGCGCTGCGACAGGTCGTTGATCGAGTTCTCGAGATCCTGGCGCAGCTCGGGCCAGTCAGCCGCGAGGTCGTCGTACTGCTTCGTGGCGAGGGGAGCGACGAGGAGCACCGTCACCGTGATCACCGCGGCCACTCCGAGGTAGGCCCCCGCCGTGGCGAGGACCCGTGGAAGGTGATGGCGCTGGAACCGGGTGACGATCGGGTTCAGCAGGAACACGATCGCACCGGCGAGGATCAGCGGCGGCCAGATCACGCGCACCACCCACGCCACGATCCCGAGCACCACGATGAGCGCCGCGACGCCGCACAGCGCCCAGCAGACGGCCCCCGCTCGACGGATGCGCTCCACCATCCCGGCGAAGGCTACCGGTCGGGTCGGTGCGGCCGTCGGCCATGTGTCCCCTTGTTGTCGGCGAGGCCTGCTCTGAGGACCCGATCGTCGTCGATCATCATGGCTCGCGCGACGCAGGCGAGCGCCCGGGGGATGGTCGACACGACGCGACCGTGCGGGTAGAACCGCGTGCGAGACCCATGACCAGCTTCGTGATCGTCCCCGAACGCTCCACCGTCATCATCGCGGCTCGCTCCAGCGTGGGCCCGATCAACTGGCATGGCACCGAGCCCGAGGGCCAGATCACCTGCGAGGTGCTCGACGGCGCCATCGACCTCTCACACGCGCCCACCGGTCACATCGCCATGCGGGTCGAGCGGCTCACGTCGGGCAACTCCGTGTACGACGCGGAGCTGCTCCGGCGGATCGATGCCCGACGCTTCCCCGTCACTACCGTCACGCTTGATCGCGCTGCCGAGGTGGGCACCGACGGCCGCTTTGAGGTGGTGGGGCGCATGGACCTCCACGGCGTCAGCCGCCCGGTCGACGGCGTCATCGCCGTCGAGCTCGAGGAGGGCCGCCTCCTAGTGACCGGCGAGAAGGTGCTCGACATCCGGGACTTCGACATCCCCGCTCCCCATATGCTCCTGCTCAACATCTATCCCACCGTGCGGGTCCACCTCGTGCTCGAGGCACGTCCCGCCTGATCGTTCGAGGAGACCCACCGTGGGCACGTTGTTCGGGTTCGCTGTGGGCTACTTGCTCGGCACCAAGGCAGGCAGCGAGGGCTACGACGAGCTGCTGCGCTCAGCGAAGGCCATCCTCGACTCGGAGGAGTTCAAGAGCTTCCTGGCCGTCCTGCGCGAGCACGGGCAGCAGGGCCTGCGGCAGCTGAGCGAGTGGGTGGGTGGCGAGGGCGAGTCGCTCGGCCTGGAGGACTTGCTGCGCGAGGCACGCGCTCGCATCCAGCGGTGACGCCGGGCGTCACATCTCGCGCATGCGCAGGTAGCGGGCCACGAACGGGATGCCGGTGATGGCGAGCCATCCCGCCAGCACGAACGCCAGAGCCTTGATCGTTCGCCAGATCATCGACCGGAACGCTAGTGCCCTGTCCACGAGCCTTGGTGGTGCTCAGGCCAAGGCGTCACGGACGGCTGCGAGGCACTCCTCGGTGGTGAACGGCTTGGCCAGCACGCCGACACAGCCCCGCTCGACGGCACTGGCCCGCACCTCCGGCTCGACGTGGGCCGAGAACACGATCACCGGGATGGCGCTGAGTCCCCGCTCGTGGAGCGCCTCGATCACCTCCCACCCGTCCATGCCCGCCATCCGGATGTCGAGCAGGACGACATCGACCCCGCCGCCCTCGATGTGGCGGAGGGCGGCCACACCGTCAGCGGCCTCCATCACGTCGTAGCCAGCCCCCTCCAGGATGAGGCGGGTGAGCAGCCGGATGTCCACTTCGTCGTCCACCACGAGCACGCGGGTCATCGAGGCGAACCCACCTGCAACGGCACAGCAAACGACACGGTGGTGCCCTGCGCGATCGCGGTGTCGACCCACACGCGTCCGCCGCACATCTCGACGTAGCGCTGCACGATGGCCAGCCCGATGCCGGCGCCGCGCTTCCCAGGCCGCTGATCGCTCTCCACCTGGAAGAACCGTTCGAACACGCGGTCGGCAGTAGCCCGATCCATCCCCCGGCCCTCGTCGCGCACGCTGATGACCAGCTCCTCGTGCTCTGTTCGCCCGGCGATGTGGACGGTGGAGCCTGGCGGCGAGAACTTAGCCGCGTTCGTGAGCAGGTTGACGAGCACGCGAGTCAGCGCGTCGGGATCGATGTGCACGACGAGATCGGCAGCGACGTCGCACTCGATCACGTGCTCGGCCAGGGCGGCCTCCGCGAACTCGAGGCACTGCCCCACCGCGCCGGCC
>JBKJSO010000304.1:0-9041 GCA_046595835.1 Acidimicrobiales bacterium
CCCTACGTCGATGCCACCCTCACCCTTGATGAAGCCCTGTCGTGGGAGCCCATGATCCGGGCTCTCGAGGCGCAGGCACCCGTTTGGGAGCCCGGCACCGCTCACGGCTACCACGCCACCACGTACGGCTGGCTGGTGGGCGAGGTGGTCAAGCGCATCTCGGGCAAGAGCCTCGGCACGTTCTTCCACGACGAGTTCGCCGAGCCCCTCGGTCTTGAGTTCTGGATCGGCCTCCCCGATGAGCAGCAGCACCGCGTCGCCCCGCTGATCCAGTGGGGCGACGGTGGCCTCGGCTCCGCGCAGGACCCGGCCATGGCCGAGCTTATCGCGCAGTTCATGGGCCCCGACACGCTGCTCGGCAAGGCACTCGGCGCGCCGTCGTTCGTGTTCAGTGACGCCGATGGCGGGTTCAACAACCCAGCGATCCGCGCGGCCGAGATCCCGGCCGCCAACGGCGTCACCAACGCCCGGTCCCTCGCCCGATTCTACGGCGGCCTAGCGGGCACGGTCGAGGGCGGCCCGAGCGAGCCGCTGCTGAGCCACGAGCAGGTGGCCAAGGCGAGCGAGCTGCAGACGAGCGGGCCCGACAAGTGCCTCTACATGGAGACCACCTTCGGGCTCGGGTTCTTCCTGGCATCCGTGTTCGCTCCCTACGGCGGCCCCAAGTCGTTCGGGCACACGGGCGCGGGCGGCTCGGTCGGCTTTGCCGATCCCGAGCACGGCATCGGGTTCGGCTACGTGATGAACAAGATGATGCAGGGCCTCAACGGCGACCCGCGCTCGGGCGGGCTCATCCAGGCGGTGTACGACGCCATCGGCATCACGCCCACCTACATCTGAGTCGACCGACGGCCACGCGCCTGCGAGCTCAGCCCTTCCGTGGGGGTGGCGCGTCGGGCGGCACCTCGGCGGCGGGGATCTCGTTGTAGACGGTGACGGTGCGGGCCGGGTCGAACGCCTTCAGGTCACGGGTCATGGTGCCGGCGAGGTAGCGCTTGCCGCCATCGACGAACCGGTACATGCCGGTGCCCGACTTGTGCAGCTCGTCGTCACCGCTGGCGGTCGGGTCCCACCAGATCTCGGTCACGTCGTCGATGCCGTTGTAGTCGAGGGCCTTCCAGAGCCCGTGCTCGCCGAAGGTGATGGCGGGCTGGGTGATGGCCGGTTCGGGGATGTCGCCCGTGAACAGACCGTCTCGGAACGTTTCGCGCGTGAGGCGCGGGCCGGCGGCCTGGACCCCAGCGAAGAACGTCGCCGGGTTGGGCCACAAGACGCCGACCGTGTCGTTGGCGGGGGCGAGCGTGCCGGTCCACCACTTGTAGAGCACATCGGGAGCGGCCAGCCCAGTCGCCAGACGAACCGTGAGATAGGAGATGCCGAACGCGTGGCTCCACTGCTCCTGGTCGTAGGTGCGACCGAACGCGGTGGTGTCCTGCAACGTGGCCGTGCCCATGATCCACTCGGGGTGGTAGTCCTGCGCGGTGGCCACCTCGGTGAAGGTCTTGGGGGCGATCGGGTCGCCCCCCAGGATCACCGACGTGACCCCGGCCTCCTTCAGGCGACTGATGATCGTCGTCGCCTGCTCCTGCAGGGTGCCGGGGTTCAGCTCGTAGCGGATCTGCTCCGCCAGATCGACGCTCTTGTCGGCGAGCATCTTCTTGAGGTCACCTGCTCCTCGCTGCGCGTCAGCGCTGCCGGTGTCGATCCAGAGGTGGCCGAACACGCGGTTCTTGGCGCGGAAGTCGGCCTGACCCGCGAACTCGGCCTGCTTACCGGCCAGCTTCTTGGCGGTGTACTCGACCATGAGCGCTCGGGTCTGGTCGCCGCTGGGGGCGACGCTGAACACCGAGGGCGCCGCGTCGTCGAGAGCCGGGCATCCGATGCAGATCCCGCCGCGCGCCTTGATCTCCTGGGTCCACGCGTTCGAGAGCACGGGACCACCCCACACCGCGAACGCGCCCAACTCCTCCATGGCCTTCACCGCGTCAGCGCGAGCGGCAACCTCGTCTGTCGACTGCCCAGAGGCGTGGAGGAACTCGAGCTTCACCGTGCGGCCGTAGGTCTGCATGTACGCGTTGAACATGTCGGTGAAGCCTTGATAGGTCTGCTCGGCCTGGGCCCCGGTGTCGTCGTTGGCGATCGGAGCGGTGATGAAGTCGAGGACCGCGTCGGTCTCCTGCGCGATGTAGACGACCACCTTGATCTCGTCTCCGGTCACGCCAGGAGCCGTTGCCCCGCCATTGCCCTCGACGTGGGCGTAGCACTCGGGAGCGAAGTAGTAGGGCATCGCCAGCCGCCCGGTCGCCGTGTCGCAGGTGTCGGCGAAGGTGACCTTCAGGTCCTTCGCCTTGGCCTGGCTGAAGCTGATCGCCCCGGTTCCCGAACCCGTGCCGACAGTGGTGGTGGTGGGCTTCGCTTCCTTGTCGTTGCCGCCGCTGAGCACGACGACTGCGCCGACAAGCGCGATGACCACGACGATGCCGACGATGGGGCCCCACCGTCGGAGGGAGGTTCGGTCGTGAGAGGTCGATCCGTCGTGGTCGCTGCTCGGTTGCATCGGTTCCCCCTGGGGCGTTGGTCGTGTGGGATGAGGCGTGTGGCGATTGATTGGCTGCGGTCGGGTGGTGGAGGCACTCAGTCCGCGGCGGTAGACGTGGGTGCACTGCGGTTGATGGCGACGGCGTCGACGCCGAGGTAGGCGGTGACGACAGCGGGATGGGAGAGCACCTCATCAGGGGTGCCGTTGGCGATGATCGCGCCTCGGTCCATAGCGATCATCCGGTCTGCGACGGCGCGCACCAGTGGGATGTCGTGCTCCACCACCACGAGACTCGCGCCTGTCTCGTCGCGGATCCGGCGGAGCAGCGGGGCCAGGGCCTCGCTCTCGCGCTGCGCTATTCCACTGGAGGGCTCGTCGAGCAGGATCACCGCAGGCCGGTGGGCGAGCAAGCACGCGAGGTCGACCACTCGTCGGGTGCCGGTGGACAGCTCCCGGATCAGCTTGGAGCAGTGGGGGCTGAGCCCGAGCAGGTCGACGAGCTCGGTCACTCGAGCGCCGACGTGGCGCTCGCTGTCGTAGGACCACGGAAGTCGCAGCGCGGCGCTGAGCGGGTCGCGCACCGCTACCCACCGCTCGCAGGCCACGGCGATCCCCTCCTCCACGGTCAATCCGGGGAAGAGACGGGCGTCCTGGAACGAGCGGCCCAGTCCGGCGCGGGCGCGCCCGTCCGCGCTGAGGTCGGTCACGTCGCGGTCACCGAGGAAGATGCGGCCGAGATCGGGCGTCAGGTAGCCCGACAGCAGGTCGAAGAGGGTGGTCTTGCCGGCGCCGTTCGGGCCGATGACGCCCACGAT
Source organism: Acidimicrobiales bacterium (assembly GCA_046595835.1). Lineage (GTDB taxonomy): Bacteria > Actinomycetota > Acidimicrobiia > Acidimicrobiales > VFJN01 > VFJN01. Next base: position 3,355 of record JBKJSO010000304.1, read on the forward strand.
CTCCCCCGCGACGATCTCGAGGGTCACAGCGTCCACAGCCCGGTTGCCGCCGAAGCCGATGGTCACCCCGGCGGTGCGCAACCTCACGTCGTCGGCAGCGTGTCCCTCCGGGTGAGGGACGGTTCCGTCAGAGGCGGTGGCTGTGTTGTCGGCTGACGGTGGCGAGCTCGGGAGGAACACGGCTCGCAAGAGGTCGGTGCGTCCGCGCAGCTCGGCGGCGGGCCCGTGGAAGCGCACCTCCCCCTTCTCCAGGAAGATGGCCCGATCGGCGATGGCCAGGGCGACGTCGGCTGATTGCTCGACGAGCACGATCGTGGTTCCCGCGTCGCGCGACGCGCTGAGCAGCGGGAGGAGGTGGCTGACGATGAGGGGGGCCAGCCCGAGCGAGAGCTCATCGACGAGGAGGAGTCGGGGGTGGGCGAGCAGCGCCATCGCGAGAGCGAGCTGCTGCTGCTGGCCACCCGAGAGGTTGCCCGCCGGCTCCGAGCGCCGCTGCTCGAGGGCGGGGAAGGGGGCGAGGGCTCCGGCCACGAGGGCGTGCGCTTGCTGCTTGTCCTTGCGCTGCAGCCACGCGGCGGTGCGGAGGTTCTCCTCGACGGAGAGGCTGGCGAAGATCCCGGCCCCTCCCTGCATGAGGCGCACATCGAGGGCGGCGATCTCATGCGGCGGAGCGTGCGTGATCTCTCGTCCGTCGAGGATGATGGCGCCGCGGTCTGCCTCGGTGATGCCACAGATCGCCTTGAGCAGCGTCGACTTGCCCGCACCGTTCGTGCCGAGGAGCGCGAGGATCTCGCCCTCGGCCACGTCGAGGTCGATCCCGAACAGCACCTGCACGCCGTCGTATCCCACCTCCACGCCGCGAGCCACGAGGAGCGGTGCCACACCGTGCCGGCGGTCGTAGGCCACCTCCGACCGAGCGGCTGTGGCGCCCCACACCTCAGCGATGTCGCGGGCGATCGTGTCCTTGCTCGTGGAGATGAGCACGCCGCCGATGAGGAAGATCGGCACCATGACGAGCATCCCCCAGCGCAGGCCGACCTGATCGCCCAGCCAGCCGATCACGGGCAGCACGACCAAGCCGGGGATCACCCACAGCGAGCCGACGGCAAAGCCCATCGATCGTGCTCGCGGCGGGATGGCCAGCGACAAGGTGGCCAAGATCCCCGGTGCCAGCACGGCCAGCGTGGCGGTGATGACGGAGTGGGCCGCGATGGCCACCCACACGTTGGGGGCTGCCGCGAAGACGAGCAGCGCGGCACTGACCACCCAGGCCGTGTGGGAGAGGAACCCGAGGATCCGGTCCGGGCCCTCCGCCATCAGTCGGGTGGCGATGCGCGCCCCGATGATGAGGCCGATGAGCGACCATGGCTCAGCAGCGGCGGCGGCCAAGCCCCGCTCGCGCACCGACAGGTGGAACACCTCGTCGTAGACCAGCGACGCCAACGACGCGAACCCGATGAGCGACGCGGCCAGGAACGGGAGCGACCACCAGATGCGCCGCAGTGTCTCGATCCGCCACACGATGCGCCAGCCCTCCGCGAACGACGGGGCGGCCTCCTCGGTGGCAATCGTGGTGTCGTCGGCGCCAGCGGCGCGCCGCTCGTGGGCACCGCGTACCGGCTCCTCGAGGCGCCAGGCCATGACGACGAAGATCGCCGTAGGGAACGCGTAGATGATGAAGGGCACTCGCCATGAGGTGGCCGCGGCGAGGAACGCCGCGGTGACCGGCCCGAGGAACTGGCCCACCGCGTTCGCGGCGCGGTGCGCCGAGAACACCTTGGCCCGCGATTCGGGCGGGTAGTAGTCCGACAGGAGCGATCCGTGGGTGGGGTCCACCACCGCACGGCCGATGGCCGAGCCCGCCCGCGTGGCGCCGAGCATCCAGAGCGTCGCGGACATCCCGGTGAGGAGGCTGCAGAGCCCCCAGCCCACCGCCCCCACCCAGGCCACGCGCACGCGGTTGCTGCGGTCGGCGTACGCGGCGATCGGCACCTGGAGCAGCAGTGCGACGAGGCTGACCAGGCCGATCAGGGTGAGGATGCCCTGGAGGTCGAGACCGAAGTCGCGGCGGATCTCGGGGAGCAGCACCCCGAATGCGGTTCGGTCCAGCTCGTCGACCATGTTGAGCCCGAAGAGCACGATCAGCGGGTACGCGGCGCCGCCGCCCACGATCCCGTCGACCCACCCACGGATGCGCCGGTGCCCGCTCATCGTCGAACGGGTGCCACAGCGGTGAAGCCGGGGACGTCGAGGCCGCGGCTGGTCGCGAGGCGGCCGAGCCAGGCGTCGCGGCCGCGGACCACCAGGCCACCCAGGCCGCTCGGAAGGACGAGCAGGATGAGCAGCACGCCCCCACCGGAGGCGAGCAGCTGCCACTCGGGAGGGAGGAACCACCGGGTGCCTTGTAGGTAGAGCGCCCCAAGCACGGCACCCATGGGTGAGCCGACACCACCGAGCACCACCATCGTGAAGATGGTGAAGTTCTGCTCGGGGCTGAAGGGCTGGGCCCCGAACGCCTGCTGGTGATGGGCGAACATCCCACCGGCCAGACCAGCGAGCCCTCCGGAGAGCGCGAACGCGGTGAGACGCAGGCGCAGGGGTGAGAGTCCGTATGCCTGCGCGCCTCGCTCGTTGTCCCGGAGAGCCAGCAGCGCGCGCCCAGTGCGGCTGTTGCGGATGCCGCGCAGAGCGAGCAGCGCCAGCAGCAGGATGGCGAGGGAGAGGTGGTGGATCGCAGTGGCCGAAGAGATGTCGATGCGCCCCAGCAGCGGCGGCCGCTCCACCCGCGTACCCTGCCCCGGCACCCACGAGAACTCGCGTGGGTTGAGCAGCCACGACGTGGTGGCCAGCGCCGCAGCCAGGGTCACCACCGCCAGCTCGAGACCTCGTAGGCGCAGCGCGGGGAAGCCGATCACCACTGCGGCAGTCGCACCGGCCAGGCTGGCCAGGAGCAGGCCGAGGGTGAGGTCGAGACCCCAGCTGGCGGTGGCCTTCGCACCCACGGCCGCGCCGATGGCGAATAGCGCCACCTGGCCGAGCGACAGCTGACCGGCCCAGCCAGTGAGGACGACGACCGACAGTCCGAGCAGTGCGTAGATGAGCAGAGCCGACGACTTCAGGGACCGATCGACGGGCAGCAGGTAGGGGAGGGCGACAGCGAGGGCGACGAGGGCCACCGTGCCGCCAACTCGCAGCGCGCGCACGGGAGCGAGCCGGGCCAGCGCCACAGGGATGGGCCGCACCTCGTCGGCGCTGCGCCAGCTGTGCGCGTCGCCGTCGCCGATCCGGGTTGCTCGGCGGGCCCTGCCTCCGCGCAGCAGCAGCGACACCGCGATCACGCCCGCCAGGATTGGGTCGAGGGCGGCCGAGCTGGCCGAGTTGAACGCCACGGCCAGCTCGAGAACGCCGAGTGCGACGGCGGTCGCCGCGATCACGGGCAGGTCGGTGAGGCGCCCCACCAGGAGCGCGGTGAGGGCGCGCAGCAGCAGACCAAGGCTGAGGGCGGCTCCGACGGGCAGGCCGAGCACGCCCGCGCGCAGCAGCACGGCGATGAAGGCCAGTACGGCAGCGAACGACCACACGGCTGTCTGCACGCGGCCGACCGGAATGCCGAACAGACCGGCGCGGTCGGCGCTGTCGGCCGCGGCCCGGGCGGCCAGCCCGATGTTGCTACGGCGGAGGACCACCGCGAGGAGTGCCACGACGATCGGCACCGCGGTGATCGCTAGGGCTTCGCTGGCATTGAAGTTCACCCGCCCGATCGTGAAGTCGAGCGTGAAGGGGGGCTCGATGCGAGGCGCCAGCACCACTTCGTCGAAGAGCCGAGGCAGGACGATGGCCACCCCGGCCAGCACCTGAGCCAGGCCGATCGTGGCCACGGTGAGGAGCAGCCGGGGGGCGTTGCGGAAGCGCCGGATGACGCTGATCTCAACCACGATCCCGAGCAGCGCCGCCACGACCAGGCCTGACGGGACAGCGACCCACCAGCTCCAGCCCCACGACACGATGAGGAGGTGCACAAGCACCACCGGCGCCATGCCGAGGTCCCCCTGTGCGAACGACACCACGCCGTTCGAGCGCCAGGTGAGGGCCATGCCGAGCGCGATGAGCGCCGTCAGGCCGCCGACGATCGCGCCCTTCACCCAAACCCCTGCCGGCACTGGGAACGCGACGAGCTGCAGCGCGAGGATCGCCAGCACCGGAGTGAAGCGCAGCAGCATCGTGCGGCACCGGTCGAGGAGTGCCACCCCATCGACCTCCGCCACACGACCCCCTCGTCAGGCCGCCCCCCGGCAGCCTGTGTCGGCCGAACCTAGGGGAGTCCCCCGACCCGTGTGGTCCGCTTGACCGCGCGTCGCCCAGTGGTCAGGCGACGTGCGCAGTTCGTGTCGGTTCGACCCGTCAGAACCCGCTGGGTGCGGAGCGCGCAACCGGTCGTTCTCGATGGAGTCGGTGGCCCCGCAGGTTTGCAGACCTGCTCGGGTTCGCCGTCGAACGTGTCGATCGGCTCCACTGGAGCGATGTCCATGCCGTCGCAGGAGGCCGCCCGCCGTCGCACCTTCGCGATCATCAGCCACCCGGACGCGGGCAAGACCACCCTCACGGAGAAGTTCCTTCTCTACGGCGGGGCCCTGCAGACCGCCGGGGCGGTGAAGGCGCGCGGCGAACGACGTCGGGTCACCTCCGACTGGATGGAGATGGAGCAGAAGCGGGGGATCTCCATCACCTCGACGGTCCTGCAGTTCCCGTACCGCGACTCGGTGCTCAACCTGCTCGACACCCCGGGTCACCGCGACTTCTCCGAGGACACCTACCGGGTGCTCGCCGCGGCCGACGCCGCGATCATGGTGCTCGACGCGGCCAAGGGGATCGAGCCGCAGACCCTCAAGCTCTTCGAGGTCTGCCGCGAGCGCAACCTGCCGCTGCTCACCTTCATCAACAAGTGGGACCGCCCTGGTCGTGATCCGCTGGAGCTCCTCGACCAGATCGAGGCGCAGCTCGCCATCGTGCCCACGCCGGTCACGTGGCCCGTCGGACTGCCGGGAGACTTCCGTGGCGTGGTGGATCGCCGCAACGGCGAGTACGTGCGGTTCACCCGCACGGCCCGCGGGGCCACCGAGGCCGGCGAGGAGGTGCTGTCGGTGCAGGCCGCGGCCGAGCTGGACGGCGATGCGTGGTCGGCGGCGGCCGACGAGCTGGCCCTCCTCGACGAGGTGGGGGCCCACGCCGAGATCGAGCGGTTCCACAAGGGTGAGGTCACGCCGGTGTTCTTCGGCTCAGCGCTCACAAACTTCGGCGTGCGTCTGCTGCTCGACGCGGTGATCGACCTGGCCCCGTCGCCGGTGCCGCGCGACGACACCTCGGGCATCCCCCGGCCCCTCGACGCGCCGTTCTCCGCGTTCGCGTTCAAGGTGCAGGCCAACATGGACCCTTCACATCGCGACCGCATCGCCTTCGTGCGCGTCTGCTCGGGCCACTTCGAGCGCGGCATGGTCGTCACCCACGGCCCCACCGGCAAGCCCTTCGCCACCAAGTACGCGCACTCCGTGTTCGGCCAGGAGCGGGAGACGATCGAAGATGCGTGGCCCGGTGATGTCATCGGTCTCGTGAACGCCACCGACGTCAGGGTGGGCGACGCGCTCTACCTCGATGTGCCCGTCGAGTTCCCGCGACTGCCCGAGTTCGCG
>JBKJSO010000150.1:0-8170 GCA_046595835.1 Acidimicrobiales bacterium
GCTCGGGATGCGCTTGCGTGCCGACCCAGAACGGGTGGTCGCGCAGCTCGATGAACTCGACGAGCCGGCCGTCGGGCGAAGTGCCCGAGCACCAGAACGAGCTGTCATCGAAGCGGGCCTTGTAGCGCGGGTTGAACTCGTAGCGATGGCGGTGGCGCTCCGAGACCACCGTGGTGCCATAGGCCTCAGCCACCTTTGAGCCCTCCGCCAGCTGGGCGACGTAAGCACCGAGGCGCATCGTGCCGCCCATGTCGGTGATGCCCCGCTGCGTGTCCATGAGATCGATGACCGGGTGGGGCGTGGTGGGGTCGAGCTCGCTCGAGTTGGCGCCCGCGAGACCGAGCACGTTGCGGGCGTAGTCGATCGTCATCATCTGGAGGCCGAGGCACAGGCCCAGGCAAGGGACCCCGTGCTCCCGGGCGTAGCCGGCCGCCGCGATCTTCCCTTCGGTGCCTCGCTCCCCAAAGCCACCCGGGATCACGATGCCATCGAGGTCGCGCAGGCGACCCTCGGCCATGAGGCCCTCGACGTCTTCGGCCTGGATCCAGTCGATCACGATGTTGGCGCCGTGATGGAACCCGCCGTGCTTGAGGGCTTCCGCCACCGGGAGGTAGGCGTCCTGCAGGCTCACGTACTTGCCGATGATGCCGATCCGCACCTCCCGGTCGGCCTGCTCGATCCGATCGACGAGGATCTCCCACTCTGAGAGATCGGGATCGTCGTCGCCGAGCTGGAGCAGCTTGCAGACGACGTCGTCGAGGCCTTCCTCGTGGAGCACAAGGGGGATCTCGTAGAGGTTCCGGGCGTCGGTGGCGTTGACGACGGCATCGATCGGCACGTCGCAGAGGTTGGAGATCTTGCGCTTGAGCCCCTCGGCCAGCGGCTTCTCGCTTCGCACCACGATCGCGTCAGGCTGGATCCCTCGACCCCGCAGCTCGGTGACCGAGTGCTGGGTGGGCTTGGTCTTCTGCTCCGACACGATCAGCGGGGCGAGGGTGACGTGTATGTAGCAGACGTTGTCACGCCCGACGTCGAGCCGGAACTGCCGGATGGCCTCGAGGAACGGGAGGATCTCGATGTCGCCCACCGTGCCGCCGACCTCGGTGATCACCACGTCGACGGCGTCGCCCGCGAGCCGGTTGATCCGACGCTTGATCTCATCGGTGATGTGCGGGATCACCTGCACGGTCTTGCCCAGGTAGTCGCCGCGTCGTTCGGCGGCGAGCACCGACGAGTAGATCGAGCCGGTGGTGGCGTTCGAGTCGCGGGTGAGGCTCTCGTCGATGAAGCGCTCGTAGTGGCCGAGGTCGAGGTCGGTCTCCCCGCCGTCGTCCGTCACGAACACCTCGCCGTGCTCGAAGGGGTTCATCGTGCCGGGATCGACGTTGATGTACGGATCCAGCTTCTGCATCGTGACGCGCAGCCCGCGTGACTTGAGGAGTCGGCCGAGCGACGAGGCGGTGATGCCCTTGCCGAGCGAAGAGGCCACACCCCCCGTGACGAAGATGTGCTTGGTCACCTGAGGGCCTCCGCGTGCGGATCGATCGTCGCAGTCACGGGAGAGCACCATACCGCGGCTGGCGAGGGGCGCCGCGGACGGCCCGATGCCGCTGCCACGGATCAGCGATGTCGGCCCACTCGATCGAGCGCTCGCAACGGCGGCACCCGTTCGATCAGCCTGCTGAACGACACCACCTCGCTCAGCAGGTTGAGAGCGACGACCACCACGAGCGCGACGGTGCGCGTCGTCGGGGTGCAGACGAGCACCACACCCAGCCCCAGGACCGCGCCAAGCGCGTTGGCGCCTGCGTCGCCCAGCATCAGGTCCTCACGAACATCGGGCCACAGCAGGCCAGCCGCACCACCGACGACGAGCGCTACCCCCGCCAGCTCACCCGGCAAGCCCATCACTGCAAGGAGGGTCACGAAGGCCACGAGGCCCGCCTTGGTGACGCGCCCCGGCGCACGGTCGAGCAGGTTGGCCAGGTTGGCCGCCAATGCGACCAACGCCGCGTCGGCCACCAGACGCCCCACCGCTCCGGGCTCGATGGCGCTCACCACGCTGATGGCAAGTGCCGCGCCGGCGAAGAGCTTCACGGCTCCGGTGGTGAGCCGCCCGCGCGCGAGTGCGAGCAGGTGGCCCCGGAAGCCGCCGCTCTCCCCCACCCCGCCAAGGTCGTCGAGCAGGCCGAGGAAGGCCATACCCAGCCCGAGCAGCACCGCGAGGTGGCGCCCCTCGCTGGTGTCGGCTCCGAGGTTTGCGCCGCTTGCCTCGGCGAGGCGGGCCACCCCGTCCACGGCCAGCGCGCCGACCATGATCACCACGCCCGCACCCGTGGAGACCGTGCGACCCCGCACGTTCTCGCGCGCGAACACCGGCACGTCGAACGCCGTGCGCAGAAGCGACCACACGATCAGTGCGGCAGCGGCACCGGCAACGAACCACCCGAGGATCACCGGCGAACGGTAGCCCCCACGGCAGCGAGCATCGGGAGCCAGCCCGCTGTCACGAGATCCGGCTCATCGGCCCCGATTCGGTGACACGCCTTCCGCCCACCACCGTGCTGTCACGAGATCCGGGAAGTGGACCCGGCTTCGGTGACAGGTCCGGCGCCGCCCGACACGCTCGGTGAACCCGACGGCGCGCTGCGCATGAGCAGCCAGGTGATGTACGGGAGCAGGATGCCGAACATCATCGCCGGGACCGCCACGCCCGAGTCGTTGAGGGCGAAGCCGAGCACGCCAGCCACGAGGGCGCCGATCAGGCAGGCGCGCAGGCCGGGCACCGACCGCTGGAGCTCCCGGAGGAACCCACTGCGGCGCCAGGTGAGGAAGGCGAGGAAGGCGAGCGCCACGGGGATCACGTACGTCCACACCGAGGAGGTCAGCAGACTGATGTTGGCCTCGGCCTTGCGCTGCAGGATGGTGCCGACCTCGCCGTTCACGAGCTTCTCGGTGAAGCGGCCGAGGTGCGTGCGCTGCTCCTCTGGTCGCGACACGTCGACAGCGGCGAAGGCTGCCACAGCCGCCACCGTCGCCACGCCGATGGCCAACAGGCGGGGCCAGCTAACCCGTATCCCAGCGAGGAGCAGGACGATGACCGCGAACGCGGGAAGGGTGGCCAGCACGCCGCCTACGTCCGAACCGAAGCTGGGCAGCCCATCAAGGGCCAGCACCAGCAGGAACAGGCCACCGGTCGCCAGGAGCGGCAGGCCGATCCGCGGGTGCTCGGGCCGCTGCAGCCGCGGCCCTGCCCAGATGATCGTGCCGACCACGATGGCGGCCATGGCCACAAGAGCGAAGGCGAGGTTGCCATATCCGGCGAACCGGCCCGCCACGATGGGCGAGTAGCCGAAGGCGGTGTTGATCTGGAGGCGGGCTCCCGTGACCACATCGATCACCAGCACGGCGAGCGTGGTGCCGATGAGCAGTCCGGGCGCCGCCAGCAGGCGACCACGGCCGAGCACCCACGCGACTGCCGCAAGGATGCCGGCAGCCGGGAACAGAGCCACGGTGTACCCGACCACCCCGAGTCGGTCGTAGGTCAAGAGGCCGCTGAGGAACACCAACGGCGGCATGGCCAGCACCACGAGGGCGGCCGCCCCCACGAAGGGTCGCAGTCGCTCGCGGTGACCGGTGACGGCAATGACGGCGAAGCCATAGACGAGGACCTGGAACACGATGAAGGCCACGCTCACCGGCCCCACGGCCTTGTCCCGGAACCGGGCGATCTCGTCGGTGCGGGCCATGTCGGCGAGGACGTGCGCCGACGGCGAGCCGTGGCCGTCGGAGCTGATCAGCGTGCCCGCCATCGAGTGGGGCGTGGCCACGCCGAGCGCGTGGAGCACCGTGGGCGACACGTCGGGAAGGGTCACGTAGCCGGACCGCCGAGTGGCGGCGCTGCGCGCTGATCCGGGATTGAACCCAGGGCCCGCGATGGCGAAGGTCGTCAAACGCTCGCTGGCGCTCGGCCCCACCGGTGACAGCAGGATCACGATGTCCTTGGTGAGGTCCACTTGATCAAGGACGTGGCCCACGAGCCTGTCGGCGGCGCCCACCGCTCGCCGCTCGGCGCGGTCCTGGACCTTGGGCGTCATGAACTGGCGGTAGCGGTCGAGCCGAGCCATGTCGGCGGCCTCGACGAGCACGAGGTCGTTGTCGGCCAGAGCGCCGTCGACGTCAGCCTCCACGAGCGCTTCGTCGGCGCGGACACCGAACGGCCACGCAGGATCGACGGCGGTGAGGCGAGGCTCGACGGAGCCACCGGCCACCGCACCGTTGCTGTCCATCACGGCGAGCGCAGCTTCGCGATGGGCCTCGACGGTGCCGGCTATGGGTGAGTCAGCGTTGGCGATCACCGCGGCGGTCTTGCGTCGATCCCGCAGCGCGTCGCCGAGGGCCCCCGGCTCGGCGCCATAGTGCAGCTTGTGCGAGCTGCGCAGGATGTCGACGATCTCGAGCTGGAGCACTGCGGCCGTGGGCGGCCGGCCCGTTCGCCTGGTGTAGGCCTGTGCGACGGTCGACCCCTCGATGTTGTCGTCAGGTGCGTAGGCGGCGTTGGCCGAATCGGGGCGCACTGTGGCCCGGTTCCCAGCCCCGAGGGTGGCGTACCCCTCTGCCAGCGAGGTGCGCGGCCCGATCGTCCGTACGCTCAGCGACGCTACCGAGCTCGATCGGAGCAGGCGGGCGATGGCCGGGGGGTGGTGGTCGATCACCATCTGCCACGTCAGCGTCGGCACCGAGATGATGACGACCCGACGAGCCGGGGGCCGATCGGCGGGGCGGGCGCCGGCGGGGGCGCCGAGGCCGAGCGCGGCCACCGCGACGAGGGTGAGAGCCAGGAGGACGCGCTGCATGGGACGACCAGCATGGCGCGCGCCGGCACCCCTCATCGGGACGCCTCACGGCGACCCAGCACACGGTCGTAGACCGCCGCGACCTCGGTGACGAGCCGTTCGGCGCCCAGGAGCCCCTGTACCCGCTCCCGGCCGATCCGCGCCATGGAGGCGGCGGCCACCGGATCACCCAGGGCCTGAGCCACCGAGCGGGCGACCGCGCCGGCATCGCCCACCGGCGTCGACCAGCCCGACACGCCCTGCTCCACAAGCTTGGGTACGAAGCCGACGGGTGTGGACACGAGCGGACGCTCGAGCAGGAGCGCCTCCGCGGCCACGAGTGGACCCGACTCCCACAACGACGTCACGACGACGACGTCGGCGGCGGCCAGCTCGTCAGCCGCGTTGGCGCTCGGACCCGCGAGGAGCACCGTGTCGCTGAGGCCCCGCTCGTCGATGCGGTTGCGGAGCTCACGTTCGATCGGGCCTTCGCCCACGATGACCACACGCACTCCTGGCACTTCGCTCCGGAGGATCGCAGCTGCGTCGATCAGCGTCGCGAGGTCCTTCTGCGGATGCAGCCGCGCCACTGACACCACCAAGGGCGCGTCGAGTGCGACCCCGAGGGCCGTTCGAACCGTGGCCGCATCCCGACCGGGGCGCGGCGGCGGGCCGGCTGGCGGCACAACCCACAACGACTCACTCGGTCCCCCGAACCGTGCTGCGATCTCCTCGGACACGGCGATCACTCCGTCGGCACGAGAGGGCAACCATCCCTCGAGGCGCCGCAGCACCCCCGCCGAGCGGCCGGCCGCCTCGTCGAGCACGAGGTTGTGCACGGTGACGACGAGCGGGAGCCCGGTGCCAGCCAGCGCCGCCACCCAACCAGCCTTGAGCCCGTGCGCATGCACGAGGTCGGCGCCCTGGGCGACCGGACGCAGGGCGGCTCGAGCACGCAGGGCGCCAAGCGGGTTGGGTCCTGATGGCACCGCCACCACCGATGCGGGAGACAGGTCGGTGCCTTCACCGACGCCCGCCGGGGCGGCCACCCATGCCTGCCACCCCACTTCAGGCAGGCCGCGGGCCAGCTGCGTCACGTGCTGTCGGATCCCGCCCGTCGACGGCCCCAGGAGCTGCAGTGCGACCCGGTCATCCACGCGCGGGTCCCCCGGACAGGAGTCGACGAGGATCACCGATGCCGCCACCGACGATCACCGCGACGTAGATCACGACGCCGCTGCCACCAGCAGTCACGAGCGCGGCGAGCGCACCGACCCGCCCGTCGAGACCGATCCGCGACGCCACGAGGACCATCACGATGCTCGCCCCCACCGCCGCGACCACGGCTACGGCGACGGTGCGGAGCGGAACGAGGCCGGAGGGGGTCGACACGTCTCGCCGCAACATCCCGGCCAGCACCACCGAGCCGACGAGGTACGTCATGCTGTGGGCGGCCGCCAGACCGGCGATCCGTGCGTCGCCGTGCAGCACCATCGCCACGGCGATCATCCCCGCGATGCCGATGGCCGTGGCGACGAGGTTGACCATCGCCGGCAGGCGCGCGTCGTTGCGCGCGTAGGCGGCTCGGGTGAGGAGCAGGAACACGCCGTACGGCACGAGCCCGGGTGCGAACGCGGCGGTCGCCAGCGCCACCTGGTGCACCCCGTCGTCACCGTGACCGAACAGCGTGAGGCGGGCGAGCGGGTGGGCGAGGGCAACGAGCGCAGCCGATGCCGGCAGGACCAGCACCGTGATGGTGGTGACCCCGCGGCGCACAAGGTCGGCATAGCCGGGGCCGTCGCCAGCCAGTGCGGCGCGAGCCATCCCAGGGAAGAGGGCGGTGAACACGGGGATGGCCACCAGCGCGTGGGGCAGCAAGAAGAACGTGAAGCCCAGCTGGTAGGCCACCACACCACCCTCGACGCGGTTGGCGAGGACGAGCACCGTGACGAGCAGCGCTTGGGTGAGGGCGAGGTACGCCGCCGCCCACGCACCCTGGTGCCAGAACCGAGCCAGCTCCTCGCTGTGCCGATCGAGGCGCGGGCGCAGCCGGAACCCCCGCCGATGTGCGGCGAGGATCGGAGCGGCCGTGAAGGCGATGACGCCCAAGGTGGTGCCACCGGCGAGCACCGCGACCTCGACAGGGCTGAGGTGCAGGGACGGCTCTGCTCCTCGGCGGAGGAACCCGAAGAGCAGGTAGGCCGACGTCACCACGATGTTGTTGATCACCGGGGCAACGGCCGGTATCGCGAAGTGGTCGTCGGCGTTGAGCGCGGCCGTGGCCACGAGACCGGCGGCGTAGAAGATCACCTGGGGCAGGAAGAGCCACAGGAACACGGTGCCGAGGCGCACCTGGTCGGCGCCCGCAGGAGACCCGGCGAAGAGCGCTCGCGCGATGAGGGGCGCCAGCGCCAGGCCGACGACGAGGACCACCCCCATGGCCGCGAGCAGGGAGCCGAGCACCAGGCCGGCGATGCGTTGCGCCTCCGCTCGCCCCCGTCGCTCGAGTGCTTCAACGAGCGTCGGCACGAGGACGGCCTGGAGCGCGCCTGCGGCGAACAGCTCGAAGACGAGGTTTGGGATGCTGTTGGCCGACTGATACGTGTTGCCGAGGAACGTGGTGCCCAGGACGGCGGCGACGACGAGCATCCGCACGAAGCCGGTGACGCGCGAGACGAGGTTCAACGACGAGATCGTCGCGGTGTGGCGCACGATCTGATCGCCAGACCCGCCTTCGACCGCAGGCGATCCGCCGGCGTCGGCTGTCGCGCTCACCCGGTCGGCACAGCCGGGAGCAGACGGGTGGCCGAGGAGGCAGAGCCGTAGTGGCCGACGAGCGGGGTGCCCAGGTCCTCCACGGCGAGCACGAGCGCGGCCAGGCCGGCGGCCGTGTCGAGGTCGTCGATGGTGCTCAAGCGATCGCGCGTCAGATCGCCGGCCCGCAGCGGTCCCACGAAGGTCGTGCGCCGATCGTCCTCAGAGGGCGGGGCATCGGTCTTGGGCAGGTCGACCAGCCCCTGAGCGGCGACAACGGGCGCCACGCCACTCGCCACCACCGCGTCGAGCAGGGACGCAGCAAACCGCTGCGGTCCTGCTCCAGGAGACGCTCCGGACACCACCACGTACCTCGCCGACGCGCCCGGCAGGAGAGCTCGCTCATCGCCCGAACCCACCAGCGCCTGGTAGTCGATGAACCCTGCGTCCCTGAGCTTCGCTACCAGCTCGGGCTCGCTCGCCGGCGCGGGAACCACGCGGGGATCAGCGCTGGGGATCACGGGCGCGCCCGTCGCCGGACCGAGCTGAGGCACCGGCGGCTTGCTCGCCTGGTTGAGCAG
>JBKJSO010000187.1:0-12787 GCA_046595835.1 Acidimicrobiales bacterium
GTTGCCAACCTCCTCCGTGCCCCGCAACCCGACCCGCTGGGTGGGCCTCGCCGCTGCTGACCGGCGCGCCGAGCGACGCGCGCTCCTGCTCGACGCCGCCTTCGAGCTGCTCGGCACCGAAGGCTGGGCGGGCACCACCGTCCGAGCCGTCTGCCACCAGGGCCGGCTCAACCCCCGCTACTTCTACGAGAGCTTCGACGACCTCGACGCGCTCGTCGTCGCCGTCTACGACCGGCTCATCGCCGCCCTCGGCGCCTCGGTGATGGCAGCCGTCGCGGCGGCGGGCGACGATCCCGGCGACCAGACCCGCGCTGCGCTGCGCTGCATCATCGATTTCGTCGACGAGGATCGGCGACGAGGGCGGGTGCTCTACGTGGAAGCGCTGGGCAACGAGGCGCTCAACCGGCGCCGCATCGAGACCGCCCACCTGCTCGTCGCCACCGTCGAGGAGCATGCCGCCGCCACTCAGGGAGCCCTCCCGCCGGGCGAGCCCATCGGACGCATCGGCGCGGCGCTGCTCGTCGGCGGCGCCGGCGAGCTCATCGTGGCGTGGCTCGACGGCCGCATCGACGTGGACCGCGACCAGCTCGTCGATGACGCCACCGAGCTGCTCCTCGCCATGGGCGAGGCCGCCGCTCGCCTCGCGTCCGGTCGTCGCCGTCGTCGATAGGCGCCGTGTCCGCGGCATCGAATGCCCGAGACCGCAGTCCCCCTGCCTGCCGAGGGGCCAACAGCTCTCCCGGCGATCGCCGTCATCGCCTGCCGAGGGACCGACGCGTGTCATCGCCGGCGTCACCGCCTGCTCCGCGACAGACGAGCGTCACCAGCTGCCGCCACCACCGCCTCCGCCTCCACCACCGACCCCGCCTCCGCCGCCGCCCCCGCTCGACGATGGTGCGGTGGCCGTGGACGACGTGCTGGCCATCAGCATCGGGGCCAGGTGCACGTAGCTGAGGCCGGCGTCCTGGGGGATGGCGCTCGATGCGGCGACGGCGTGCTGCCAGCGGTCGATCTCCCCGACGGCCACGGCCCACGCGGTGTACTCGCGCAGGAAGCCCCGCTTGGCGGCTTCTTCGGCGTGGAACGCCTCCGACCCCGCGAGGAAGCGGCGGAACGACTCCACGCGCAGCCAGAGCCCGGATCCCGCCGGGGTGCGCACGCGCAGCTCCCACCCGCGCACGACGGCGGCCAGGCCGCCGCCGGCCACGAGTGCCGCCCCGACCACCACTGGCAGCCACTGGTTGCCCCAGCGAGCGGCGAGGGCCCCGGCCCCGGCCACGCCGACCCCGGCGATGACGGCGGCCAGCGCGCCCAGCACGCGCACTCCAGTGCGGCGGCGATCGCCCGCGGGATCCCACAGGCCGCTGCCGCGCTGCCACGCATCGAGCGTGGTGCCCACCTGCGACCAACCGGCTGCGAAGCTCGCGTCGTAGGTGCCCAGCTCGATCTCCGGGCGACCGGCGAACGCGACGTCGAGGATCGGGGCCGTCTCCGTCGAGCCGGCCTGCTTGCGCACGAGCCGGACGGCCTTGCTGCCCTCCTCCACGAGCTCGACAGCGTCGGCGATGGCCGCGTCGAGCAGCCACGCCACCTTGTGCTCGGGGCGGACGCCCTCGGCGAGGATGATGCCGCCTTGGGCCGCGGTGATCCCCTCGGGCGGTGCGAACTCGGTGGTGGCCATGGTGGCCAGCTCCGCTTGGTCGACGAGCACCTCGCTCGTAGGTCCGGCGCCGCCCGCCCACGCGGCGTCGGCCACGCCACCGGTGCCCACTCGTTCGCGCCCTTGGCGTCGGACGAGCCTCGACGCGACCGACGAGCCGCCGAGCCCGGCCAGTGCGGCCAGCGCGGCGGGCTTCGCCAGCCCTGAACCAGGGTCGGGAGGCGCGTCGATCGGTGGCGCCGGCAGGCGAGGAGCCGTGGCCAGCGTGGCCCCGCGGTCGGCCTGGATCGTGATCCCCTCGCCACTCTTGAGTGAGCCGACGGCGATGACGAGGTGACCGGGTTCTGGCTGGGTGAGCTGGCAGCCCCCGGTTCTGCCCGTGGTCCCGGTGGAGCAGGTGAGCCCTTCGAAGCGCCACGGTGCCACGACGTGCACCGCGGTCTGGCTGACAGGCACCGTCCAGCCGGTGCCGACGGCGTCCCACGCGAGGTGGCCGCCGGCGGCGAGGTCGGGCAGCGCGTAGCCGATCTCGTAGCGGTGGCGGCCCGTGATGGTGGTGTTCGGGTCGCCGATCTTGAGGCGTATGCCGAGCTCTCCGCCGACGTCCTCGACGGTCTTGTCGGCGATGCCGTCCGGAGCGCTCGTGGAGCGCACCTGGACGGGCGAGTCCGTGGTGAGGCCGGGGATCGTGCGGAAGATCCCATGCTTCGCCTGCGCGAGCCCGAAGTCGTAGTCGATCACTTCGGTGATCGACGCGCCCTCAGTGCTGTCGAGCGACGCGCCCACCCACATGCCGGTGACCCGCTCTGTGTCGCCGGCCACCCCGCCGATGGCGGCGACCGCGGCCAGGCCCGCCGCGCCCACGCCGAGGAGCACAGCATCGACTCGTCTCCGCCCAGCAGTGCGCATGGCCCGCACGCTACCGGTGGTCTGGGGGCCGTCGGCTCAGGGTCGGGCGATGTTGCGGTCGGGCTGGCGGGGTGGCGCCACGAACCCGGGGCCCGGTCGCCACCCGCTCTCCGCGAGGTCCTCGAGCACGTGGGTCATGTTGAGGAGGTCTTCCTCGAAGCTGAACCGCCCGTCACCCGCGTAGCGCAGCAGTGACACGCCGGTCTGCTGGTAGGGCCGACCGTCAGCGCGATGACCGGGCAGCACCTGGCGCCAGGTGATCACGACATCGTCCCCGTCGATGGCGGCGAAGCTCACGGGGAAGCGCCAGTCCTCCAGGCCGCGCATGCTCTCGACGAGGAACTCGCGGATCTCGTCGATGCCTTGGATGCGTCCCCACGCGGGGTCGATGTAGACGGCGTCGTCGGTGAAGATCTCCGCGAGGTCGAGCCAGGTGGCCTCCCCGGCATCGATGCGCTGGCGCAGGGCGAGGTAGCTGTCGACGGTCGCCTGCACCTCGGCGCGGGGGTGAGCCATCGCGCGAAGACTACGCAGCCTCAGGACTGAGGCAGGGCTGCGCGCGAAGCGGCGCGCCGGGCTCATCGCACCTGCAGCGCCAGCGCTCATGGACGAGTGGCCGCCCACATCGCGTAGCGCGGCTCGAAGAGGGCGGGCATCCCGCCGGTGTGCATGAACACCAGCGCGCCGTCGTGGGGGGCTCGACCGTCGCGCACCGCCGCGATGAGACCCGCCAGCGCCTTGCCCGTGTAGACGGGATCGAGGATGAGGCCTTCGAGACGAGCGGCGAGGTCGAGCGCCTCGCGGCACGCGTCCGTGGTAGCGCCGTAACCGGCCCCAAAGCGATCGTGGTCCACCTGGACGGTGCCCGTAGGCTCGGCGAGCTCGGCGAGGGCGGCGGCCTCTGCGGCCTTGACGGGCACCACGGTGTCGAGGTCGGGGCGGGTGCCGGCGTCGACGCCGAGGACGAGAACGTGCGAGCCGAGGCCCGCCACCAGCCCGGCGTGGGTCCCCCCGGAACCGTCT
This sequence comes from Acidimicrobiales bacterium, assembly GCA_046595835.1. Lineage (GTDB taxonomy): Bacteria > Actinomycetota > Acidimicrobiia > Acidimicrobiales > VFJN01 > VFJN01. The sequence continues at coordinate 3,593 of JBKJSO010000187.1, forward strand.
GCGGTGACGACGAGCGACACGTCGTGGAGCTGATCGAGCAGCTCGAGCGCGGCGACGACGTAGCCGAGCTCACCGATGGTGGAGGCGCCACCGACCGGGATGAGGTACGGGCGCCGACCCTCGGCGCGGTGATGCTCGGCTTCGTCGCGCATGCGCTGCTCGAGCGCGTAGTAGCCGATGGGGCCGGCCCACACGATCTCGGGGCCAAGGAGGTGGTCGAGCACCACGTTGCCCGTCGGGACCGCCACCGGGTCGCCGGCCAGCACGATCGTGCAGTCGAGGCCCAGCCGGTTGGCCGCGGCCGCGGTGAGCCGCGCGTGGTTCGACTGCTCGCCGCCGCCGGTCACGAGGACGTCGCACCCTTGGGCGAGGGCGTCAGCGCAGAGGTGCTCGAGCTTGCGCACCTTGTTGCCGCCGCCCGCGAGGCCGGTGAGATCGTCCCGCTTCACCCACAGGCGGCCGGCCTCCAGGCCGATCGCGGCGCCGAGGCGATCCATCGGCTGCACCGGCGTGGGTGACAGGCCGCCGAGGTCGACACGATGCGAGAGCACCGCCCCGGTCTAGCCGTCGGCGGTCGTCCGGTGGTGCCGGTGCTGGCGGCGATCGTCCGCGCGTTGAAGCCGTCAGTCGCCGCTGGTGCCGCTGCAGGCCTGCTTGGTGCCGACGCAGCGCACGTAGGCGCCGGGGAACCCGTCGCCGGCGAGCTTGTCGATGGCTGCGTTGGCGGTGCGGGCATCGTTGTAGGGACCGGCGTAGGCGGCCCAGAGCCCTGGCTTGAGCGACGGGTAGTCGTCGGTGTGCAGCACGCCGCTCGGGTACCCCGCGTCGGCGACGGGCGAGGCCGCCTGCTCGGCGAGCGAGCGAGAGCTCTCGGACGCCACGATCGTCACCCACGAGGGCGATGCCAGCCGCCCGGTCGGCGCGGTGGTCGTCGAAGCGGTCGTGGTGGGCACCGCGGCGCTGACGGTGGTGGTGTCGGTCGCCTCCGCCGAGTCGAGCGGGGGCGGAGGGTCGGCCTGCCCGTCATCGAGCAGCTGGAGTCCTGCCGTGAAGGCGGCGGCGAACACGGCGGCCGCCACCGCGATGAGCATGAGCGCGAAGCGGCCCCGGCTCATCGACGGACCATCACAGGCTGGCCTGGAGCGCCTCGGCGAGGGCGGCTGGTTGGGCGAGCATCGGGCTGTGCCCGCCACGGAGCTGGGTGACGGTGGCGCCGAGGCGCTCGGTGGCGTGTCGGGCGCACGATGCGGCGTTGAGCACTCGATCCTCCGTGCAGACGATGGCCCGCGCCGTCATGTCAGGGTAGGCCGTCAGCGGGCAGGGTTGGTTGGCGACCGTCCATGCCTGGCGACGCAGCTGAGCGGCTGCCCAGGCCGCCAGATCTGCCGGGCAGTCGTGGTAGAAGACGTCGATGGCCGTGTCGGCTGGCCAGCTCGTCAGGCCGCTTTCGTCACGGTGCTGTCGACGGGCCAGCGCCGGCCACCCCGGGGCGAACGTGTCCTCGAGGGCGAACAGGTCGTCCGCGAGCGTGGCGCCGGGCAGGGGCACGAAGGCGCAGACGAACACGAGCTCGCGCACCGGTCGGGCGGCGGCGACGAGGGGGATCGTGAGGCCGCCGAGCGAGTGGCCGACGACCACGACGTCATCGCTCGATCGCTCCGAGGTGGCGTTGAGAGCGTCGAGGACTGCGTCGGCACAGTCGGTCAGCCCGGCGGCGGCGTCCTCGCACGGGAGGTCGGGCGCCAGCACGCGGTGGCCCGCCTCGCGCAGGAGCGTGGCGGTGGGATCCCAGCAGGCTCCGCGGTGCCACGCGCCGTGCACGAGCACGAAGGTCGTCATCGGGGATCCCTTTCGATGTCGCTGGCGGGGCGCCTCCGCCGTGGCGCGTGTGCGCGGCCGTCGTCGCCGAGCAGGATCAGCGGCCGAACATCGCGAGCCACTCGGCTTCGCTCTTCGGGGTGAACACGAAGTTCCATCGGCGCGTGTCCTCCATGGTGGCCGAGGGCTCGGCGGAGTAGAGGTGGCCAGGGAACAAGGTGGCGTGGTCGGGGATCTTGGCCAGCTTGGTGGTGAGGCTCTCGTAGAGCTTGGCTGGATCGCCGCCGGGGAGGTCGGTGCGCCCGCAGCCCTCGAGGAAGAGGGTGTCACCGCTCACGAGGCAGTCGTTCACAAAGAAGCACTGGCTGCCCGGCGTGTGACCGGGCGTGTGGATGAGCTCGATCGGGATGGCGCCGACCATCACGGTGTCGCCGCTGGCGTGGGCCACGAGGTCGGTCTCGTCGATCTCGGTGGTGCGCAGGATCCACGGCACCTCGTCAGCCTGCACGTGGATGGGCACGGGGTGGGTGGCGAGGAGCTCGCGCACGCCCGCGATCGTGTAGCCCATCATCGATCCGCCCACGTGGTCAGCGTGGTAGTGGGTGGCGAGTGCCCCCGTGAGGCGCATGCCGTCGGCGTCGAGGATCTCGACGAGGCCGTCGATGTCGTAGGCCGGGTCGACGGCCACCGCCTCCCCGGTCTCCCGGTCGCCCACGAGGTACACGAAGTTGACCATCTGGCGGGCGATCGGGTCGGCCCGGGCGAAGTCGCGCCCCGCGAGGAGCTGGCGGAAGTAGAGGCGATCGTCGTTCACCGGGGCTCCCCTCGGTGGCGGCCGGGTCGCACGGCAGGGTCGGTGATTCGCTCGGGTCGCAGCCTCATATCCTGTGCACCCTATGGCGCATGCCTTCGACGCAGTGAGCCTCGACGTGGGTGGTGTGCTCGTGGTGCCCGACCACGACGTGCTCGCGGGGGCACTGCTGGCGGCCGGGCTCAGGTTCGACCGGGCGCGCTTCGGGGTGGGGCACTACGTGGCCATGGCCGCCGTCGACGTCGCCGCCTCCGAGCACGAGGACTTCACCGACTACCTCACGGGCTTCGTGGCTGCGGTCGGCGTCCCGCAGGCCGATCGCGTACGCGCCCACGACGTGCTTGCCGAGGTGCTGGCGACCCCCGTGTGGTGCCAGCCGGTGGTGGGTGCACGCGCAGGCGTTCGGGCGCTGGTCGATGCGGGCGTGCGCCTGGCCGTCACGTCGAACAGTGATGGCACGGTGGCCGACCTGCTGCTGAGCCACGAGTGGGTGCAGGTCGGAGCCGGCCCGGGCGCGGCCGTCGAGGTGATCACCGACTCGGGGATCGTCGGGGTCGGCAAGCCCGACCCGGCCATGTACGAGGCCACCGTGCGCGGGCTGGGTCTGGATCCGGCGCGCATCCTGCATGTCGGCGACAGCGTTCACTACGACGTCGACGGCGCCGCTGCCTGCGGCCTCCAGTCGGTCCACATGGACCCGTTCGATGTGTGCGCGTCCACCGACCACCGCCACGTCGTCACCCTCGACGAGCTCCTCGACCTGCGCTGATCGGGTCGACGCTCGGCCAGTGGCACCTTTCGAGCCCGGGGTCGGTCTGGGCTGGGCGGTCAGCGCTCGGCCGCGAACCACGTGCGCAGGACGGCGCGATAGGCGACGTCGTAGCGGTCGTAGTCGGCCCGCAGGATCTCGCCGGGCCAGGGCGCGGGGAGCAAGGGGTGGGGCAGGAGCGGATCGGCCTGGAGGTGGCGCAGCACGGCGGCCGACGTGACGAAGCCGTCGGCCAGTCCCGCTGGATCGCCCGCCTCGAGGGGGCCGACCAGCTCAGCCATGTCGCGCTGGAGGGCGCGCGCTGCGTCTGCCCAGGCAGGGAGGTTCCAGAGTGCGCCCGCGTCTGGAGCGAGCTGCGGCACCGCGCCCCGCCACCAGCGACACCAGCGATCGGCGATGGCCATCGCCTCCGGGGAGCGAGCGGGGGCGAGGTTGTCGGGGCGGGTCCATACGCCTTCGCGCAGCTCGACGAGGCGCAGGGTCGTAAGGGCGTCCCGCAGCGCGGCGCGGTCGGGCGCGGTTCGAGCGGAATCGCCCTCGACGCTGGCCAGCTCCCACGTGCCGTCCCAGTCGCGCCGGTCGGCCCGGCGACTGGCCGCTTGGCGGGCCTGTCGGGCGACGAGGCGGCCCACGAGGCGGTAGCCGCCGTCTTCGGCCGCGGCCTCGCCAGCGGCGACGAGTCGGGACAGGGCTGTGCGCGTCGCTCCCTCGGAGATGCCGAAGAGGGCCGCGGTGCGCACGAGCAGGGGCGTCGGCAGCCAGGGCGGGTCGGTGCCCAGGAGGACCGAAGCCAGCACCGACCGGGCCGGGAGCGAGGAAGTGTTACGTGGTAGCGACATCTGTCTTGGAAGTGTAAGGTATGCCCATGGCGTTGATGATGCAGGTTCGCACGACCGTGGTGCCGTCTGACGACATCCTCCCGCAGGTGCTGCCCACCGATCGCCTCACGGCGTCGGCCTTGCCGGTGCCCGAGCTGCGCGCCGAGCTCCGCCGCATCGACGACGTGCGCAACGTGGGCAGCGTGCTGCTCACCTGGGCCCACGCGCTCGTCACGATCGGCGCCGCCGTGTGGATCGGTCACCCGCTCGCCTACGCCGCGGCCTTCGTGCTGATGGGCCCGGCCTTCGCTCGGTTCGCGATCATCGGCCACGAGGCTGCGCACAAGCTCCTGTTCAGCAACAAGCGCTGGAACGACGCCGTCGGGCGCTGGGTGCTCGCCTACCCGTCGTTCGTGCCGCTCGACGTCTACCGGCGCGGCCACTTCGCCCACCACAAGGACGAGTTCGGCCCCAACGAGCCCGACATGAACCTCTACAACGGGTACCCGATCACCGAGGCCAGCTTCCGCCGCAAGCTCTGGCGCGACGCGCGGGGCACCTCGGGGTGGAAGAACCTCAAGGGCCTGCTCGGCGCGCTGAAGAGCGAGTCGTCGCGCCCGATCGCACTGCGCATCTTCGTGATGCAGGTGCCGCTCATCGCCGCCGCCATCCTGATCGGGCGCTGGTGGCTCTACCCGCTGCTGTGGCTCGGCCCGTGGCTCACGTCATGGCGCGTGATCAACCGCCTGCGCTCCATCGCCGAGCACGGTGGGATGCAGCGGTCGAAGGACCGCCGGCAGACCACGCACCACGTGCAGCAGTCGTGGCTGGCCCGCTTCTGGCTGGTGCCCTTCAACACCGGGTGGCACCTCGCCCACCACGTCGACATGGGCGTGCCCTGGCGCAACCTGCCCAAGCTCCACGCCGAGCTCGAGGCGGCCGGCTGGGTCACGCCGGACTTCACCTACCCGAGCTACCGCGCCCTCTGGCGCGCCCTGCGCTCCCGCGCCGCATAGCCCGCTCCGCCGTCGTGTCACCGAATTCGGGTCATCGTCCCCGATTCGGTGACAGCCCGGGCCGGGGGTGGTGGCGGTGTCACCGAATTCGGGTCATCGTCCCCGATTCGGTGACAGCCCCGGTGGCGGGGTGCCTCAGGGTTCGACGACGACCTGGTCGCCCGTACGGATCGTGCCCGGCTCGCGGACCCACGCGTACACGCGGCTCCAGCCGGGGTGGCGATCCTGGTGCATCCGGTTGACGTCGCGGTCGAGGAACCAGTCGGCGTTCTTCATGCACGGCGTGCCGTAGGCGGAGATCTCGGCCAGCACCTCGCCGATGCGAAGCCGTACGCCGGGTCGGATGGTGGACCAGTCGACGCCGGTGAGCGTGACGTTCTCGCCGGCCAGACCGGGTCCGATCGGGTGACCTTCAGCGCGCAGCGCGTCGATCACCTCGCTCGACCAGAGGCTCAGCGCCTGCAGCGGGCGTCCGTGGTGATGCCGGTCGGCCTGCCGATCGAGCGCGAGGCCGCGCTGCCCGACCTCCACCGACGGCACAGGCGTCTTGGGCACGCCGCCGTCGGACACGTTGAGCTGCGCCACGGATCCGAGCTGCGTCGGAGCGCCCGCGCCGAGCGCGTGGACGCCGCGCCCGACATCGCTCAGGTGGTGGCTCACGTCGTGGATGGCGTGGCGGAGCACCCACGCGCCATCGACGACGTAGCCACCCGCCAGAGCGGTGCGAGCCCACTGCGGATCGTCGTGAGGGCCCACTCGAGCCGCTCGATCGTGGAGGCGCGTGAGGTTGGCGGCGAGGCGGTCCATCGCCGCGCCGAACCCGTCGCTCACGTCGGGGGCGTGGCCCTCGGGCACGGCCTCCACCTCGAAGTCATCGATCGTGAGCAACCCGTGCAGCAGCCGCCCCATCGCCTGTGTGACGTCGGCGGCGTGTGCGGTGTACTCGGCGGCTGACCACACCTGCGGCGCGGGACGGGCCAGCAGCGCGGCGGCATCGAGGCCCTCGGCCGTCCACCGCCACATCTGGGCGAGGGCTCGCAGCGTGCCGAGCGCATCGTCGAGGTCGTAGCTCGCGCCGTCGAACTGGCAGCCGGCGCACGTCTCGGGCGGTTCGCTCACGGTTGCAACCTCCAGGACGAGCCGTTCCTGCTGGGTCCCGAGTCGGCGACGGTTCGCTCGCTCACGGCACACTAGAGCGCACGGGTCAGGCGGTGTCGGGGTCGTCGTGGTGGTGACCGGCGGGGTGGTCGTGCGATGGCATGTGGTCGGGAGATGGTCGGTCGACGTCGTCGTAGCGGTCTTCGCGGGCGTCCGGGACGATCCGCAGGCCCGACCGGCCTGCCGCCTCGGCGCGGGACAGCACCTCTCGCAAGGGGAGGCCGGCGCGGCGCGCGACGCGGGCGGCATCGTCGTGCTCGACCTTGACGCGCCCGGGGCTGACCTTCACCCGCACAGGGAACCCCTCCACCTCCACGATGTCGAGGCTGCGGGCCGACGGCCAGCGCTCGAGTGTGGTGCCCCGCACGCCGAGCGAGCCGGTCTCGGCCGTGAGCGTCGCTGCCACCTGTGCCGCCAGCACCGTGTCGGCCAGCGCGGACACCGTGTACGCGGGCCGGCCCTTCTTCATGATGATCGGCGTGACCCACGCGTCGTGGGCGCCGGCCCGCAGCAGGGCGGCGACGGCATGGGCGAGCGTCTCGCCGGTGGCGTCGTCGACGTTGGCCTCGAGCAGCACCGCAGGCTGACCCGCCCCGATGGCCTCGATGGCGCCGCCGATCACGACCTGGGTGGCGTTCGGTCGGCCATCGAGCTCCCGGGAGCCGGCACCGAACCCGGTCGCTTCGATCGACATCGACGGCAGCGGGCCGAACCCGCTGGCCAGGGCCGCGAGGAGGGCGGCGCCCGTGGGGGTGGTGAGCTCGACGCCGACGTCGATGCCTGTGGTGGGCGCACCGACCGACGCCAGAAGGGCCACCACCGCCGGGGCCGGATTGGGCAGCATGCCGTGGGCGGCTCGGATCATCCCGGTGCCGGTGACGACGGTGGACGCATGCACCTCGTCGACGCCGAGCACCTCGAGCGCGGCGCAGGTGCCCACCACGTCGACGATGGCATCGAGGCCACCGACCTCGTGGAAGTGCACCTGCTCAGGCGGGCGCCGGTGGAGCCGGCCCTCGGTGTCGGCCAGCGCGCCGAAGACGGCCAGTGCTCGGGCGGACACGCGCTCGGGGAGACGGGCCTCTTCCACCAGGGCGGCGATGTGCGACGCCGTGCGCACCACCGTTCCCTCCTCGGCGTGGACGTGCAACTTCGTGGCGGCGATCCCGCAGCGCAGCACCGGCTCGGCCTCGACCGCCCAACCACCCACGGGGAGCCGTTCGAGCAGCGACCGCACCTCGTCGAGGTCGGCGCCCGCGTCGATCAGTGAGCCGAGCGCCATGTCGCCGGCGATCCCCGAGAAGCAGTGGAACCATGCCAGCCGCGTCATCGCCCCACCCCCGGTCGCAGGCGGGCCGCACCAACGAACGCATGAGTGGTCACTTGACCATCCGCATCACCGCGCACGCGGCGCCGTACCCGTTGTCGATCCCGACGACGGTGAGGCCCGCCGCGCACGATGAGAGCATGGCGAGCAGCGCGGTGACGCCCTCGAGGGCGGCGCCGTAGCCCACGCTGGTGGGGACGGCGACCACGGGGGCCGAGGTGAGGCCACCGACGAGGCTGGCCAGCGCGCCTTCCATGCCGGCCACCACGATCACGACGTCGGCATCGGCGAGCACGTCGACGTCGGCGAGCAGGCGGTGCACGCCGGCCACGCCGACGTCGGTCAGCCGGATCGGCTCGATGCCGTGGGCCTCGAGCACGGCCGCGCACTCGTCGGCGACGGGCAGGTCGGCTGTGCCCGCCGCGCAGAGCACGATCCGCTCCGGGCGGGGAGCGGCGGGTTGCCACACCACCGTGGTGCCGTGCTGCACGCCACCGGGGTTGGCGGCCAGCGCGGCGGCGGCCTGGTCGACGCTGGCGCGGGTGAGCAGCACGGGGCTGGCGCCCGCGTCGAGGAGCTCGGCGACGATGGCGGCTGCGTGGTGCGGGGCCTTGCCCGGTCCGTACACGGCTTCGGGCTGGCCCTGGCGCAGCGCTCGGTGGTGGTCGACGCGGGCGAAGCCGAGATCGGCGAAGGGGAGGCGGCGGAGCTGGGCCGCCGCATCGTCCGGATGGACCGCGCCGGAGCGCACGTCGTCGAGCAATCGCTGGAGGGCCGCTTCGTCCACATCAGTAGCATTGCGCCTCGTGACCGACGACGCCGCACCGCAGCCCCTTCGGCGCGTCGCCTTCCTCGGTCCCGAGGGCACGTTCACCGAGCAGGCGCTCCTCGGCCAGCCCGACCTCGCCTCGCAGGAGCTGGTGCCGATGAGCACCTTCGCAGAGGTGCTGGCCGCGGTCGACGCCGGTGAGGCCGACCTCGGCTTCGTGGGCCTCGAGAACTCGATCGAGGGCACGGTGAACGTCACCATCGACGCGCTGGCCCTCGAGCACGACCTCCTCATCCTGCGCGAGGTGGTGCTCGGCATCCAGCTCAGCCTCATGGCTCCGCCTGGCGTCGCGCTCGGCGACGTGCAGCGCGTGCTCACCTTCCCGGTTGCCGCGGGGCAGTGTCGGGCGTGGCTGGCTCGGCAGCTGCCCGGGGTGGAGGTCGTGGCCGCCAACTCCAACGCCGAAGCAGCTCGGCTCGTCGGCGCGGAGCACGATGGTCGCTCCGCGGCGGTGGCGCCCGCGCTGGCCGCCAAGATCTACGGCCTCGACGTGCTGGCCAGCGACATCGAGGACCACCCCGAGAACAGCACCCGCTTCGTGCTCGTGGGGCGCGATCCGGTGCCGCCGCCGACCGGTCACGACAAGACCACCATCGTCGTGTTCCAGCGCGCCGATCGGGCCGGCTCGCTGCTCGCCATCCTCCAGGAG
>JBKJSO010000378.1:0-3300 GCA_046595835.1 Acidimicrobiales bacterium
AACTCGCCGTCGACCGTGGCGTTCATCCGGTTGAGCAGCACGCCGTCGACATCCTGCGCGAGCAGCTCGTCCCACTTGCCGCCCCACACCACCTTGATGACGTTCCACCCGGCGCCGCGGAACACCGCCTCCAGCTCCTGGATGATCTTGCCGTTGCCGCGGACGGGCCCGTCGAGGCGCTGCAGGTTGCAGTTCACAACCCAGGTGAGGTTGTCGAGCCCCTCGCGGGCGGCCAGCGAGATGGAGCCGAGCGTCTCGGGCTCGTCACACTCGCCGTCGCCGATGAAGCACCACACCCGTGACTGGGAGGTGTCCTCGATCTTGCGGTTGTGGAGGTACTTGTTGAAGCGGGCCTGGTAGATCGAGCTGAGCGGCGCCAGCCCCATCGACACGGTGGGGTACTCCCAGAAGTCGGGCATGAGCCGCGGGTGCGGGTACGACGAGAGCCCGCCGCCGCCGACCTCTCGCCGGAAGCGGTCGAGCTGGCTCTCGCTGAGGCGGCCCTCGAGGAAGGCCCGCGCGTAGATGCCCGGCGCCGCGTGGCCCTGGATGTGCACGTGATCGCCGGCGAGCCCGGCGTCCTTGCCGCGAAAGAAGTGGTTGAAGCCGACCTCGTAGAGCGACGCCGAGCTGGCGAAGGTGGCGAGGTGCCCGCCGATGCCGTCAGCCGCCTTGTTGGCCTTCACGACCATCACCGCCGCGTTCCAGCGGATGAAGGCCCGGATCCGGCGCTCGAGGTGCTCGTCGCCGGGGAAGAAGGGCTCCTCCTCCGATGGGATGGAGTTGACGTAGGGGGTGGACACCGTGGCCGGCGCGCCGACCTGGAGCTCGCGGGCCCGTTCGAGCAGCTTCGACATGAGGAACCGGGCCCGCCCCTTGCCCTGTGCATCGACCACCGCGTCGAGCGAGTCGAGCCACTCCTGCGTCTCGCCCGGGTCGGTGTCGGGGAGCTGGTGGACGAAGCCGTCGATGATCATGGGACCCATTGTCTCGCTTTGCACCGGAACTCGCGCCACCATCCTGCGGTGATGTCACCTGCCGACGAGCCAACCCGTGCCTACACCGATGGCGCCTGCTCGGGGAATCCCGGCCCCGGCGGCTGGGCGTGGGCCATCCCGGGGGGTCGATACGCGTCGGGGGCGGCGGCGCAGAGCACGAACCAGCGCATGGAGATCGCGGCGGCCTTCGAGGCGGTCCGGGCCATCTCGGGCCGCCTGGAGATCGTGAGCGACTCGACCTATGTCGTCCACTGCTTCCGGGATCGATGGCACGAGGGCTGGAAGAAGCGGGGCTGGAAGAACTCCAAGCGCGAGCCGGTGGCCAACCGCGACCTGTGGGAGCCGTTCATCGAGCTCGTGCTCGAGCGCGGTGACGTCACCTTCAGCTGGGTGAAGGGCCATGGTGGCGATCCGATGAACGATCTCGTCGACCGGCTCGCCGTGGAGGCGGCGGCCAACCAGGTCGGACGAACCGGTGTCGGTGAGCCGGAGGATCTCGGGCCGCCCGACGACCCGCGTGGGGCTGCTGCGGCCTCTGGGCGCGATCGCCGGCTGCCGTCCGGGCGCCTCGTGCTCGTCACGGGTCTGCGGCCCGGCGAGCTCGGTGGCTACGACGCCAACCCGATCGCCGACAGCGTGCGCTCGCGCATCGGCGAGACGCTGGCCGCGATGGTTGCCGTGGACGGTCCGCTGACCGTCGTGAGCGGTCTGCGCCTCGGCGCGGAGCTGCTGGGTGCCGAGGCTGCGCTCGCGGTCGCGCTGCCCCTCGTCGCGGTCCTGCCGTACCCCGATCCCGACGTGCCGTGGCCGCGGTCCTCGCGGGAGCACTTCGCGGATCTGCTCCGCGAGGCCGCCACCGTCATCACGCTGGAGAGCCGGTCGCCGGCCTCCAAGCAGCTGGCTGGCGCGGCGCTGGGTCGTCGCGACGGGTGGCTCGCCCGCCAGGTCGACGCCGCCGTGGTCGTGTGGGACCACGAGGACGAAGCGGTCGGGCGTCTGGTTCGATCGCTCGAGGACCACCTCGGCGCCGACCAGGTGCTCCTGGTCCACCCCTGAGCAGCCCGAGGCCTACCTGCCTCGACGGACCTTGAGCTCCTTGTAGGCGGCGTTGATCACCCTGATGATCTCCTCGGCGGCCTCTGCGTCGTCCGGTCCGCGGCTGGCGGCCCGATCGGGGTGGTAGCGCCGGGCCCTCGAGCGGTGCGCCGCCACGATGTCCTCCCACGGTGCGCTCGCTGCCACACCGAGCACGGCATAGGGGTCCGAGGTGTCGTCGGGCATCGGGGGCTCCGGTTCCGAGTCGGCCGTCGACCGGCTCGCCTCGGGCGGCTCCGCCGGTGCCGCGGGCTCGGGCGCGGGGTCGTCGAACCCGAAGCTGGTCCGCCAGTCGGCTCCGAAGTGCTCGGCCAGCACGTCACGCTCGGGCTCGTCCTGTGGGGGAGGGTCGCGGCGGGCGTGGGGGGCCCATGGCTCGTCGATGTCGCGCTGCGCCCACCAGGCGTGCTCCGCCGCGCCGAGATCCACATCGTCCTCGGCGTCGCTCCGCTTGGAGGACTCGTCGGCGTCGCGTCGCCGCCGTGAAGGACGCGGCGCCATCGCTCGATCCTCGCACGTCGGCCGCTCCCCATCGGCGACCTCGACCGGCCGGCACCCCGGTTCGACCTCTTGACCGATCGGTCAATAGAGTGCCCGGCCATGGATCTCAACGGCATCTCAGCAATCGTCACCGGCGGGGCTTCAGGCCTTGGTGAGGCCACCGTCCGCCAGCTCGCCCACCGCGGCGCCCGGGTGGTGGTGGTCGACATGAACCCCGAGAAGGGCGAGGCCGTGGCCAAGGACGTCAAGGGCGTGTTCGTCCAGGCCGACGTGGCCAACGTCGAGCAGGTGATCGTGGCCGTTGAGGCGGCCAAGGAGCTCGGACCGCTTCGCTCGCTCGTGACGGCGGCCGGCATCGGTTGGGCCACCCGCACCATCGGACGCGACGGCCAGTACGCCTCGGCTCACGACCTCGACGTCTTCCGGCAGGTGATCGAGGTGAACCTGGTCGGCACCTTCAACTGCATCCGCTTGGCGGCCACGGCCATGAGCCAGACCGAGGCGCTCGCCGATGGCGAGAAGGGCGCCATCGTCACCGTCGCCTCCGTGGCGGCCTTCGACGGCCAGATCGGTCAGGCCTCGTACTCGGCATCCAAGGGCGGCGTGGTTGGGATGACCCTCCCGGTGGCCCGAGACCTGGCCGCCGCTGGCATCCGCATCAACTGCATCGCCCCCGGCCTCATCGACACCCCGATCTACGGCCAGG
>JBKJSO010000070.1:0-12167 GCA_046595835.1 Acidimicrobiales bacterium
CTGGGCACGATGTCCCGCGACATCACATAGGCGCCCTCGGCATGATTCGAACATGCGACACACGGTTTAGGAAACCGATGCTCTATCCCCTGAGCTACGAGGGCGGGGCCGGCGCGAAACGTGGGAGAAAACCTCCTACGCGTCGAGCCGGAGCTTCGATGGCGATGTTACGCCGCGTCCGGTGCGGGCTTTGGAGCCCGTCGGCGTCGTCGACACTCGGCGGTGCGGGTTGTGGGGCGCGTCGAAGCCACCGCGTTGATCGCTTCGGGGACGGGCTAGGCGGCGAGCTGGTCGGGAGGGTCGGCGGCGCGTTTGCCGTGGAGGTGGATGGCGAGGGCGTTGACGCCGAGGGCGAGGGTGATGAGGTTGAGGTGTTGGCGGGTGTGGCCGACCGAGTGGGCTCGCCGGAGCCAGAGGGTGTCGTCGAGCGCGCGGTTGATGCTTTCGGCGTCGTTGCGGCGGGGGAAGAGCCGGGCGAAGTCGGGGTCACCGGGTGGGATGGGTCGGACGTTCTCGGTGCGGTTGAACCGGCGTTTGGTGTCTTCGTCGGTGCCGTGGAGCCGGACGGTCACCATCCCCCCGCCGAGCCGGTGGGGGAGGGTGTAGTCGTTGTACCAGCGGTAGGTGCCGGCCTTGTCGCGGTTGCGGTGGGTGCGAACACGCCGGAGCGGTTCGAAGATCATGTTGGCGGTGTCGGTGAGTGTGCCGATGCCGACCTTTCCCGCGCCGGTCGTTGAGCGCGGCAATGGGCGGACTCGGCTCTGGCGTCGCCAGGACATTGAGGAATGGCAAGCGAGTAGGGCATCGCGCCCGTAGCGATCGGATTGCTCTTCTGTTCTCGAAGACCACCCGCATCCGACGAGGGAGGGCCCTCGGAGTCATCGCGGGCGGCTGGGGAGGGCGTGCCGGAGGATCTTTCCGACCACCGTGCCGAACTGCCGGCTCAGGCGGTGGGAGTTGTACGGCAGGCCGAACCGCTGGCACACGCCCCGCACCTCCGACGCGATCTGCGGGTAGCGGCGCGCCGGCAGATCCGGGAAGACGTGGTGCTCGATCTGGTGGCTGAGGTTGCCGGACAGGACGTGGAAAAGCCGACCACCCGTGATGTTGGCGGAGCCGAGCATCTGGCGGAAGTACCAGTGGCCGCGGGACTCGCCCTGGCACTCGGCCTCGGTGAACTCGTGAACGTCGGTCGGGAAGTGGCCGCAGAAGATGATCATGAACGCCCACACGTTGCGGATCACGTTGGCGGTGACGTTGGCGAGCAACGTGGACACGAACAACGGACCCGTGAGGATCGGCCACAGGACGTAGTCCTTGAGGCCCTGGCGGCCGGACTTCCGCAGCCCGTCGCGCAGGGTGGGCCAGGCCTGGGCCCAGGTCTTGCGCCCGGCCATGATCCGGTCGATCTCCACGTCGTGGAGCATCACGCCGTGATCGAAGTTGAGGGCGAGGGCCGTCGCGAAGAGCGGGTTGCCGAGGTAGATCGGGTTCCACGGCTGGTCCGGGCTGATGCGGAGCACGCCGTACCCGATGTCCCGGTCCTTGCCGTGGATGTTGGTGAAGGTGTGGTGGAGGTAGTTGTGCGAGTGCCGCCACTGGTCGGCCGGGCACGCCGCGTCCCACTCGAACGTGCCGGAGGCCAGCGCCGGGTCACGGGTCCAGTCGTACTGGCCGTGCATGACGTTGTGCCCGATCTCCATGTTGTCGAGGATCTTGCTGATCCCGAGGGCCGCCGCTCCGCCGATCCAGAACGGGGGCAGGAAGCCGAGGAAGAGCGAGGCCCGGCCGGCCGCGGCCAGACCGCGCTGCCAGCGGATGACCCGGCGCAGGTAGGTGACGTCCGCCTCGCCGAGGTCGGCCACCACCCGCTCGCGGATGGCGTCGAGCTCGCGGCCGAGGGCGTCAAGGTCGGCGTCGGTGAGCCCGTAGCGGGCCGCCGTCGCCCGCACGACGGGCGGATGCAGGTCGACGGGCGTCGTGACGTCGGGAGGGTCGAGGGTGAGGGTGGGCATATTGGCTCCTTCTCAGAGGTCGATGCGGGCGTCGCCGACGGGGGCGCTCACGCAGATGCGGATGGCCACGCCGGTTTCGGCAGGGGCGGTGGTGATGTCGCCGGTGACGACGTCCCGGACGGTGCCGCAGGTGAGCGAGCGGGTGCACGTGTGGCAGATGCCCATGCGGCAGCCGTGCTCGGGTGCGAGTCCGGCCGCCTCGGCCTGCTCGAGGATGGGGCGGCCGTCGCTGGCCACCTCCAGGTCGGCACCCTCGAAGCGGAGCGTGCCACCCTGGCCGCCGGCCTCGGCCAGCACGTGGGTGAGGGTGAAGGCCTCGGTGCGGAGCAGATCGGCGGCCCCGGCCTCGGCGTAGAGGGCGCGGGCGCCGTCCATCAGGGGGGCCGGGCCGCACACATAGGTGTCGGTGGTCCGCCAGGCCGGGTCGATGGCGTCGAGCTGCTCGGTGGAGAGGAAGCCGTCGAGATCGCCGGTGCCCGGTGCGTCGGTGAAGACCCGCACGAGCCGCAGGTTGGCATGGGCGGCGGCCAGGGTGGCCAGCTCGGCCCGATAGATCATGTCGGCCTCGGTGAGGGCGTAGTGCACGAAGGTGACGGGCCGGTCGTGACCCTCCGCGCACAGCGTGCGGAGCATGGCCATCACCGGGGTGATGCCGCTGCCCCCGCTGACGAGCAGCAGGCGGTCGGGGCGCGCGGCCGGCAGCGTGAAGCTCCCGTCGGCCCGGGCCAGGCCGACCACCAGGCCCACGGCGGCGTGGTCCTTGAGGTAACGGCTGACCGTGCCCTGCGGGTGGGCCTTCACGGTGAGCTCGAAGGCGCCGGCATCCCGCTCGGCGGTGGCCATGGAGTAGCAGCGGGTGTGGCGCACCCCGTCGATCTCGACGGTCAGCTGCGTGAACTGGCCGGCCGTGAAGCCGGACCAGTTGGCGTTCGGGCGGACCGTGAGGGTGACGCTGTCCGGGGTGCCGTGGCGCACGTCGACGATCCGGCCCCGCACCTCGGTCGACGACCAGGTGGGGGCGACGAGCTCGACGTAGCGGTCGATGCCGTGGGGTGTGGCCAGGGCGTCGAGCCGGCCGATGGCCCGCCGCAGCAGGCTCGGGGTCCGCACGTGAGTTGACATGTGTGCACCGTCGCACCCTCAGTGCACAAGTGTCAACCGTTGGTGGCTGTGCATGTGTCACACCTAAAGCTTTTGCCCCTCACGAGCAGTGCACGACCGTGCACGGTACGGTGGCGGGCATGACATCGCGGGCCCGTTCGTCCCGGTCGCGCCCCTCCCGGGCCTCCGCGGGCACGCCCGGTTCGAGCCGGGAGTCGAGCAAGGAGCTCACCCGGGCCGCCCTGCTCCGGGCCGCCCTCAAGCTCCTCTCACGCAGCAGCTTCGACAGCATCAGCCTGCGGGAGGTCACCCGAGAGGCGGGCATCACCCCCACGGCGTTCTACCGCCACTTCGACGACATGGACGAACTCGGCCTCGTGCTGGTCGAGGAGTCGTTCGGCACCCTGTCGGACATGCTGCGCGGCGCCCGCGCCGACGCCAACCAGTGGCCCGATGCCATCAAGGGCTCGGTCGACGTCGTCGTCCGCCATGCTGCCGCCCACGAGCTCCACATGCGCTTCATCTCCAGGGAGCGCTACGGCGGCGTCCGGCGCATCCGGCGCGCCATTCGTCGCGAGCTCCAGCTCTTCGCCGACGAGCTCGCCCTCGACCTGGCCGCCTTCCCTGTGATCGACACGTGGTCGCCGAAGGACCGGCGCATGTTCGCGGCCCTGATCACCGAGACGATGATCCACATGGTCGGCGAGCTCCTCGAGGCCGACCCGGCGGAGGCGCTGGAGCTGCAGGAGCGCACGATCGGCCAGCTGCGCCTGATCACCCTGGCGGCCCCGGCCTGGCGCTCCGAGCCGTAGGCCCGACGTTGCGCCCCGACGGAGACCGCCTCGCCCGAGGACATGGAGCGGGATCACCCGGACTGCTCAGTGTGTGTGCGTGCCCCCGTCGGCTCGGAGCGCTAGGGCGCTCAAGCTGGTGAGCGCCTCAAGATCGTCGTCGGTCCAGTCCCGCTCCTCGATGTCGACGACGCAGAACGACCCAACGCAATGGGTGCCGTAGCGAAGCGGGACTCCGAGGTAGGACCGCACCTGACCGGACACGGTGGCTGGATGGTCTGCGACCAGCGGGTCGTTGAGCGAGTTGGTGACCACCAGAACATCGTCGAGTCCGACGACGTACTGGCAGTAGGACGCCTCGGGTGTTGTCTCGCGTGTCGTCGCCAACTCCCCGGTCGACCCGTACGCGCCTGCGAGGACGAGCCGGGAGTCGTCCAGGATCGACACGAACGCCATCGGAGTGCGGAGCTGCGCGGCGGCTCTGCCGATCAGGGCGTCGAGTCTGGGGCGTTCCGATCGGTCCATCAACCCGCTCTTGGCGACGGCATCGAGCCGGTCGAGGTTGGCCAGGCATGAGGCCACGTCGAAGTCGTTCTTCCGGTCGCGCGTGAGGATCCCCATGTACAGATCCTCTCATACAGATGGCCGAAACCGGCGCTCGCTCGCGTCATCGGCAGGCCCCGATGACCGCGCCGGTCCGGTCCCTGAACTGGAGCGTCAGCCCCGGCTGCTACTGCGACTTGAAGGCGGGGTGGTTGGGTAGATCGATCACGTCCTGCTTTGAGACGCAGGCGGTCACGCCCAGTCGCGCCGCGTGTGCGCGCATGTGGTCGTCGAGGTGGGCGCTGAAGAGGATGATGGTGGTGTTGGGTGCTTCGGCGAGGATCTGTTCGGCTACTTCGAGCCCGGTGAGTCCGGGCATGCGTTGGTCGAGCACGATGGCGCATACCCCGTCGCTTGCTCGCCAGAGGGCGAGAGCTTCGTCGCCGTTGGCGGCCTGTCCGTCGACTCGGATGCCGGCGGTGGTGAAGACTGTCTCGAGCAGGAGACGCATGTCGTCGGCGTCGTCGGCAAGAAGGACACATCGGGTCATCGCTGCTGTGTCGCCGTTGTTCACATGGCTGACTGTATTGCCCGTGCGACGGGTTCGGGTGGGGTGGCGAGCGTTGTGGCCATGCTTCTCCTGGTCAACTCGGGGTCCTTACAATCGGCTGTACCGTCTGGCTGAAGGAGCGCCGTGGCCGAAAGCGCGACACCTGTGGTTGAGGGGACCGCGTCGAACTTGGACGCGGCCCTGGCAGGCGTGTTTTCTGCTGATGACCCGCGCCGAACGGGCGGGATCCGCCTGGTGGTGCGGGGCGCGGTGGGGTTGTTCCTCGTCAGCGCGGGCTGGGTCGTGTCCGGTGTGCCCGGGGGCGACGCCGAGCGCCTCGCGATGCTGGTGGCCTTCGTGTGGGCGCCGGCGGCCTGTGTCATGGACGCGGTGGTGCGTCGGCGACGAACGCCGCTCGTGCTGAGCGCGGCCGGGTTGGTCGAGTTGGCCGTGTTTGTCCCAGCGTTGGTGATGTTGAGCCCGAGGGGACCGGCGGTGGCGATGCTCCAGGTTCCCGTTGTGCTACTGCATGGCTACATGGGACCGCGGCCCGTTGCGGAAGTCGCCGCGGTGGGAGCCTTCGCAGCAGCCGCTGCGGCCGAGGTGGTCACCGATCAGACCGTGGTCGGTGCCTTTGGGTTCCTGGCGTTGAGCGCCGGGTTGTTGATGGCCGTTGCGTTCAGGTATCTCAGCTTGGGCGACCGGGAGTCGGTTGCCAGGTTGGTGCATGATCAGTACGGCAAGGCGGAGGCCCTGGTGACCGGGGTCGCCGAGGCGGTCGTCGTCACCACTCCAACGGGCAGGATCCGCGAGTGGAACGACGCGGCGAGCCGGACCTTTTCGTGCGCGTCGAGGGAGTCGATCGGGCGGGGGTGCAACGACGTGCTCGGTCTACGCCGCGACGTCGCCCCTCTCGACTGCACGACCGGCTGCGCCGCGTTGGCTGCTCGGCTCGAAGGCTCGGGCGACATCGAGTTCTGGCGGGTCGACGGTGCGGGTGAGCGCCAGCCGTTGCTGGTCAACGCCTCGCCGGTGGTCGGAGCCGATGGCCGGCTACGCGAGGTGATCCATTCCTTCCGCGACATCAAGGGACTGCGCTTGGCTGATGACGCCAAGACGCTCTTCCTGGCTACCGCGTCCCATGAGCTGAAGACACCGCTCGCGGTGATCCAGGGCTATAGCGACCTCCTTTCGCAGACCCTCGACAGCGAGAATCCCGTCGTGGTGGATGGCCTGACCGCGATCAGCCGCCGCTGCCGTGAGCTGTCGAGCATCGTCGACCGGCTCCTGATGACGAGCCGGATCGAGGCCGGCAAGGTCACCGTGACCTCCTTGCCGGGAGATCTCGCGGCGGTCGTAACCGAACGCACCGATGCGTTTCGGGCCGGCACCGCGCGGTCAGTTGAGGTGTGTGGAACCGCTGATCTACCGGTGGTGTCGATGTCAACCGACGCGGTCGCCACCGTTGTCGACCACCTGCTCGACAACGCCGCCAAGTACTCGCCGAGCACAACCCCGATCCAAGTGTCCTTGGCCGCGGACACCGAGGGCGTTTCCGTGGCGGTCCGCGACCATGGCATCGGGATGACGTCCGATCACGCCGAGCGGTGCTTCGACAAGTTCTGGCAGGCCGAGTCCAACGATGCCCGACGATACGGCGGCACCGGGATCGGGCTCTACATCGTCCGCGCCCTCGTCGAGGCACTCGGCGGGACGATCATCGCCCGCAGCACGCTCGGCGAAGGCACGACCTTCGAGTTCACCCTCCGCCGAGCGGACCTGCCGGAGCCGGCCACCCCGGTGGAGGACATCCCCGACGAGCGCGCGGGGGAGCAGTCGATCATCAAGGAGTTCATGCGCCAGGTCGGGGTGCCGAGCAGCGGAGGCAACGAGTCATGAGCACGGAAGTCGGCGTGATCAACCTGATCATCGGCAGCGTCTACACCTGCTACGGGGTCATGACGATCCTCGACATGCGCCGCAATCGTGCCGCAGGCCGCTCACTGTTCGGGTACGCGTGGATCGCGATGGCGTTCACCTGCGGTCCGCACCACCTCGACCACGGCGCGCACGCCATCATCGACGGCGAAGGAGGCTCGCTGGACTTGCTGGCCATCATCATCGGACTCCCCGCCGGGGTGACGTGGTTCCTGCTCCGGGTCGAGGCGATGACCGGTGCAGGCGCCGGTGACCGCCAGATCCGCGGCCTTCCCGCATGGATCGAGGCCCTGCCCGCGCTATCGATCATGTACCTGCTCGCGTTCGTCGCCTGGACCATGCGCACCGCCGAGCCCGGCCTCGTCTGGGACATCCAGATCCTGCCGAACCTGATGCTCGTGGTGCTCTACACCGCTATCGGCTACGTCCTGCTCCAAACCCAGCTGGCCAACTACGCGACCCGCAACGAATGGTCCCTGTCCGGGCTCAGCCTCACGATCGTCTTCCCGACGTGCGCGATGATGCACGCCGCGTGGGCCCTCTACGGCGCGGATCGGCGCTACGTGTTCCACGGTCACCTCATCGCCATCGACACCCTCGCCGTACCCGCCGCCGCCTTCTTCCTCTGGGTCGTGTGGTCCCTCAATCGGGGCACCCTCCAGGACTGGAACTCCAACATCGACACGTCGCCCCAAGGTGACGACGACTTCACCCTCACCGACCTGACCGCTGTGGGGCGATGACGAGCACCGTCTTGATCGTTGACGACGACGGAGACCTGCGTACCCTCGCCATGCACACGCTCACCCTCATCGGCCACGAGGCGCGCCAAGCCAGCGACGGAAGCACCGCGCTCGCCCTGCTCGCCGAAGCACCTCTCCCCGACCTTGTGCTCCTCGATGTCCAGATGCCTGGCCTTGACGGATGGGGGACGCTCGAGGCGATCCGAAGCGATGCCCGCACCCACGACCTGCGAGTTGTGTTCGCGACGGTGATGTCGCACCCGCGCGATCAGCTCCGGGGCTGGGTTGCGGGCTGCGACGGCTACATCACAAAGCCCTACGACATCCACGAGCTCGACCGCACCCTCAAGGACGTGCTTGTCCGCGACGACGCCGAGCGCCTCCAGGTCCGTGAACAGCACATCGCTGTGCTCACCCGCGACGATGTCCAGGCCTGATGGCGACCATCACGAAGGAAGCAGAGTTCGATGCCGAGGTCGCGCTCGACGCCCCGTTCGGGTCATGTCCGGGTCGTCATCGACCACGAGCACGGTGATCCTTCGCTCGCCCGACGACCAACCTGTCGCGCTGTCCGGTTGGGACCGGGTGCCGCAGCGGTGAGGCGCCATCTGCAGATGGCGCTTGCTCGGCTCTATCTATCGGCTCCGAGGGGGCGTACGGTGAAATCAGTCTCCTAGACCCCGGGAGCGATCAGATGTGGCAACTCGGCGTTGTGGCTAATGCCGTGGCTGGGTGCGCGTTCCTGATCATCACGATTTCTATCCTTGGTCCGACCCTCCGTGATCGCGGGGAGCGTTCCAACCTGCATCGCTTGGCAACCGGTCTGATCTTCTCCGTGATCGCAGTCAGCCGTTCTCTGCGTGCGCTGCGAATGCTCCTCCCGTCCTTTGGGATCGCAGAAGGCTTTGGCGGTTCTGCCCGAGACGCGCTCAGCGCTACCCCCACCGTCGTCCTAGACGTCTTTATGGCGTGCTTCGGTGTCTTCTATGTGGTGTTGCAGCGACGCCAGGGCGAGTGGATGCATGGCGCTGGCCGGTACGACGACCTCGAAGCAGCCCGAAATCGAAACTTGCAGAACCTCGATGGCCTCGTTCAGGGACTCGTCGTCGCAGAGACCGCGCGGGCACTTGACCACGATGCCATGACCGACGCAGCACTAGCGACAACCCTTGCAGCAGCCCAAACGCTCATCGAAGACATCTCGGGGAACACATCCACCAGCCCCATGCCCGAGGCCGGAGACCTGCGTCGCGATGTCGCGCTGCCGTCCTCTCGCGATGCAGACGAGGTCTCTGCGGTGGTACCCAGCGGACCTAGTCTGGGATCAACGCGCACGCGATTGCTGGTGGTGGACGACTCCGGCGACCTTCGTCTCCTCATTCGCATCATCCTCGAAGCCGACGGGCGCTTCGACATTGTGGGGGAGGGCGCAGACGGGTCGGAGGGAGCAGACCTGGCAGCTCGTGTTCGCCCCGATGTCGTTCTGCTGGACCTCATGATGCCGGTGATGGACGGCCTTGAAGCGCTTCCACTCATTGTGTCTCGGTCCCCGAACTCACTCGTGATCATCCTGACAGCCTCCGCCAACAACGGGATGACCGCGACCGTCAAAGAACTCGGTGCGGCAGCCCTGATTACGAAGACTGATCTCGCCAATCAACTCGGCGACCACATTCAGCGGCTCCTCTCCGAGCGTGACGGCACCCCCGCAGCGGCACGCTAAGTCAGCTGCCCCCCCGCCGCTATGCGTGGCCAGGGCGCCCAGGTCGTTGAACGTTCGGGGCGCGCATCATCGGTGGATCGCACGCGGCAGCGGCCCGCGCGATCCGGCGATCTGTCGCCCCCGAGCGGCCGTCATGCGGCCACCGGACGATGCATCCTCATTGCCACTAGGAAGGCGTCGGGAGTCGTCGGCATCGTCCTGTCAACGCCAAGAGCGCTGCTCTCACTCACGTGCACTCACGTGCTGCGGTTGTCTGAGCCGGCGGTCGCAGCGGCGGTGGCCGGCTCGGCCCACAACTCGACCCGGTCTCTGCCGTGGCGCTTGCTCTGGAACAGAGCGCGATCAGCCGCAATCATCAGGTCACCGCGAGCGGTCCGGTCGCTGGCACTGACCCCGATGCTGAGGGAGCACGCGAGGCCCATTTCGGCTGCGTGTTCGGCGAACTTGGACCTGACCCGCTCCCCGAGCGCCAAGGCGCCGCTGCCGTCGATGTAGGACGCGGTGATGGCGAACTCGTCGCCGCCCACCCGGGCCACAACGTCCTCGGCCCGTGACTCTGCCGTCATCGCCCGCCCGACCGCCTGAAGCACCTTGTCGCCAACGTCGTGCCCGTGCCCATCATTGACCGTTTTGAAGTCATCGACGTCGATCATCAGCACGGCCACCGGGTACTCGTGACGTCCGGAGCTCGCCAGCTCCTGTTCTGTGCGCGAGCTGTAGGCCCGCCGGTTGGCGAGCCCGGTGAGCTCGTCGGTGAGGGCGAGCTCCTCCGCGCGGGTCGCCCGGTCGAGGTGGGCCTCGCTCTGCCGTTCAGTGTCCAGCTGCGTCGCGATTGCCTGGGCGACGAGGCGCATCATGTGCAGGATGCCATTGTCGAGGTCGATGACTCGGCGGCTGGCCCCGCAGACAGTGCCAATGGTCCGCTTCCCAGCGAGGATCGGAACGGCGAAGAACGTCTGCATCCTCAGCACCTCGGCGCCCAGGCTGCCCGGGAAGTCCCCCGGCACGTCAGAGGTCTGTTCACGCCCGGACAAGAAGGAGAGGCGGCACATCGAGTCGGACCAATCAAGGATTGAGCCCTCCGCTACCACAAGATCCGACGTGTTGAGCGCGAACAGGACCTCCTGCTCCTGGGCGTCCCAGTCGATGCCGGTGATGAACGACGTCTCCAACCCGGTGATCGCCTGCATCAGCTCCAAGAGCGGCCGTGCCGACTGCTCCAGTACCGCCGCAGCCTTGCCGATCACGTTTGCTCCCAAGAACTCAAGTTCAGATTGAGATCTTGGGTAGCAACCTACCTCCCTCTGTGGGGAAACGGCCGTTCGAGCTCGCCGGACGCGAGGTCTGGCCGGAGGATCATCGCCGCCCCGGTGCGATGCCGCGCTGGCCGAAGTTTGCGGTGCCGATTCGATTTCCGACGTCGTCGAACGGGACCGACCACCACGTGAAGACGAGGGTGAACAGGCCGGTGACGAGGACCGCGACGGCGAGCTTGGTTGCCAACCAGCAGCGGCGGGTGATGCTCTGGGTCCACGCGAGACGATGCGTAGCGGTCTCCAGCTCGTGGGCGAGGAGCGGTGCGCCCCAGAAGGCGCCGATGACGGCGGGGACCCCGATCAGGGCGGTGCCCAGCAGTTGGAGCGACGTGTAGAAGGTGGAGAG
The DNA here is from genome assembly GCA_046595835.1 of Acidimicrobiales bacterium. GTDB lineage: Bacteria > Actinomycetota > Acidimicrobiia > Acidimicrobiales > VFJN01 > VFJN01. The sequence continues at coordinate 11,067 of JBKJSO010000070.1, forward strand.
CTGGTCGGGGTCGGCGACAGTCGCGATGTGGCCGCGGGTGAGGAGGAGCACGACCACGACCCCGGTCACGGCAAGCGCCGCGAACAGTGCGTTCGCGCGGAACTGGCGCCAGGCGAGCCACGTCATCCGGGAACCACCGCGAGGTGGTGCCCCTGGCCGAGGGCATCGGGTGTGGACATGTAGGCGAGGACGAGGTCTTCGAGCCCAATGGACGACACGACCCAGGTCGGGTCGAGAATCGCTTCGGTCGTGCGGACGACCACCGTCGTCTGCCGTTCGGTGTGGCTGGCCCGGATGACGTGCTGATTGCTGGGCAGCGTGGCCGGCTCACGGCGTGGGCCGGCGAGCAGCTTGTGCTCGGAGAGGAGCGCGTCCACGGCGCCTTCCACACGAACCTGGCCATCGGCCAGGACGACGAGATGGTCACAGATCCGTTCGATGTCAGACAGCAGATGGGACGACAGCACGACGGTCGGTTGGTGCTCGGCGACGAGGGCCATGAGGTCTTGGAGGAACTCACGCGATGTCCTCGTCGAGCTGCGCCCGAAAGGTGTCCTCGAACAGGGCGGCGATGCTCTCCTCGTCGAGGCCGGCTCGTCGTGCACGGGCCAGCCACCGGTTGAGCTCCGCTCGCAGGTTCTTGTGGGCGGCCAACGAGGAGTCGGCCAGGGACCGGGTGACGAAGGTGCCCAGACCCGGTCGTCCCTCGGCCAAGCCTTCGTGTTCGAGCTCGCGGTACGCCTTCAAGACCGTGTTCGGATTGATCGCGACCTGTGCAACCACCTGCTTCACCGTGGGCAGCTGGTCGCCCTCGCGCAGCAGCCCGAGTCGAAGGGCCTGACGAACCTGGTCGACCACCTGGCGGTACACGGCCACACCGGACCGTGGATCGAGCCGGAACTCGATCACCGATACACGCTATTCACTAGATTCATAGATAAATAATGTAATAGAGCGGCGACCGAGTCAAGCGCCGGCCTCCATCGCGCTCCACGGTCGACGCGCTGCCCAGCGACCCAAGTCGATGCAACCTTGTCGTCAGCCTCCGTCGTCGCCACATCGAACCGTGTCGACGGCTGCTGGTGGCGCGAAATCTCCGTC
>JBKJSO010000017.1:0-4631 GCA_046595835.1 Acidimicrobiales bacterium
GCGCAAGGCCAAGATCGCCGAGGGCACGGAGTACTACTCGCTCGTCCGGGCGCTCCAGGCCGTCGACCAGTCCGACGTGGCGCTCCTGATCGTCGACGCCACCGTGGGCATCACCGCGCAGGATCAGCGCCTGGCCGAGCGCATCGACGCGGCGGGTAGCCCGCTCGTGGTCCTGCTCAACAAGCACGAGCTGCTCACCGACGCCGAGGCCCGGGCCGACCTCGACTGGCAGGTGCAGGAGAAGCTCCGCTTCATCGGTGAGGCCCCGGTCCTCAAGATCTCGGCCCTCACGGGCAAGGGCGTGCACAAGCTTCTCCCCGCGCTGTCGCTGAGCATCGAGGACTACCACCGACGCGTTCCCACTCGTCGGGTCAACGAGGTCATTCGCTCGGCCCAGCAGGCCCAGCCCGCGCCGCACGGCGTGAAGGTCCTCTACGCCACGCAGGCCGCGACCGACCCGCCCACCTTCACGCTCTTCGCCAACCGTGAGATCCCCGCCACCTACCTGCGCTACCTCGAACGCCGCCTGCGCGAGAGCTTCGACCTCGGCGCCACGCCCATCAAGATGCGGGTGCGCAAGCGGTAGCCGATCTCGACGCGGCGCCTCAGTCCCCGCGCCCGCCGACGCCGGTCACGTGGGCGATCTGCCTCACCAGCGCGGCAAACCTGGCCAGCTCGGCTTCTGTTGTCACGTAGTGGACGCTGGCTCGCACCACGGCGTCGAGACCTCGGTGGGGGAGGTCAAGCTGCGCGCTCGTGGCTACCGACGTGGCGACATTCACCCCTTGGTCGTGCAGCTGAGCCCGGACTGCCTCCGCCGACACCCCATTGACCGTGAAGCTCGTGATGGCACAGAGCCGTTCGCCGCGGTCGCGCACCACGACGCCAGGGATCTCCGTGAGGCGGGCCCGGAGGTCGGCGGCGAGTACAGCCGTGCGGGCGGCGATCGCGTCGAGGCCCCACTCGAGCGCCTGGGTCACCGCCACGCCGAGACCGATCCGAGCCGCGACGTCCGCCTCCCACTGCTCGAAGCGGCGGGCGTCGGGCCGGAGCTCGTAGCGGTTGGGCGCCACCCAGGTGGCGGCGGCCATGTCGAGCACGATCGGCTCGAGCTGGAGTGCCAGCTCCCGCTGCACGTAGAGGAACCCAGTGCCGCGTGGCCCCCGAAGGAACTTGCGACCGGTGCCCGTGAGGACGTGACACCCGAGCTCGGCCACGTCCAGCGGCAGCTGACCGGCTGACTGGCAGGCGTCGAGCACGAACAGCACGCCGGCCTCCCGGCATAGAGCGCCCACCGCGGCGGCGGGGTTCACGAGGCCGCTCTGGGTGGGAACGTGGGTGAGCGACACCATCGCCACGTGAGGGTGGTCGAGGGCCACTGCGAGAGCGTCGAGGTCGATCTGGCCGTGCTCGTCGTCCTCGACGAGCACGATCTCGCAGCCGGTGCGCTGCTGGAGCTGCAGGAGGGCGATGGCGTTGGAGCCGTACTCGGACCGGGTGGTGATGACCCGATCGCCGGCGGCTAGGGGCAGGGCGTACACGGCCGACGTCCAGCCCCGCGTGGCGGAGTCGGTGAGGGCGATCTCGTTGCGCTGGCACCCGATGAGCGTGGCGATGGCCTGGTAGGTCCCCTCGAGGTCGTCGGCGGCCTGGGCCGCGGCCGCGTAGCCGCCGATCTGGGCCTCCAGCTGCAGATGGCCCACCACGGCATCGAGCACCGGCTGCGTGAGCAGGGACGTGCCCGCGTGATCGAGGTGGAGCACCCGCTCGCAGCCGGGAGTGAGGGCCCGGGCGCGGGCCACGTCGATCTGCTGCACGGGGGATCACGCTAGTGATCTGATGCTCCGTCAGGACTGGTGCCAGACTCCAGCCATGCCCCAGGACGTTCCCGCCTTCGAGTTCTCCGACACCGCGAAGACGCTCCGCGCCTTCGTCTACGAGCACTGGTGCGCCAATGGCCGCGGTCCGAACCTGCGAGCCGTGCACGACGGCACGGGCCTCGAGCGCCGTCAGATCGTGCAGGCCTACAAGGAGCTGCAGCTGGGGATCATCTGCGTGGTGGAGCAGGACGCCCAGAACATCAACCTGCTCAAGTTCCAGCCCTTCTCGAGCTACCCCAGCCAGGTGGAGGTGTGGATCGACGGTTCGTTCCACTCCTACGCGGGGTGCGCCCTCGAGTCGGTGGCAATCTCGAAGATGCCACCCTTCGCGGGCAAGGCCCTCACGCTGAAGAGCTACTGCTCGTGCTGCCTGGCCCCGATCGACCTCTCCGCCGCTGACGGCGTCGTGCGGGCCCCTGAGGGTGTGCTGGTGCACATCAGCACGTCCCCGTGGGACTGGAACAACGACGACATCGTGCACCAGTGCGACTCGATGAACTTCGTGCTCGACCCTGCCCACGCCGAGCGCTACGAGCGCATCGTGAGCCGCCGTGGGGTGCTCCTCACCATCGACCAGACCGCCCAGTTCGTGCGGGCCACGGGCGACGCCCGCATGTGGGACCACGACTGGGCTCCGGCCACCCTCAACCCCAAGGCCGTGATCTTCGGCATGAAGCAGATCGGGGTCGACGTGTCGGCCTGGACGGGCGAGCGGACTGCTCCTCCCGGCGGCTGACCGCCCCTTCCCCGACGTCCGGCGGTGCCCCAGGGTGGACAGCCCGGTACCATCTGCCCAGACATGGACAAGCCCATCCTGGCCGTCGTAGCGGTCGCTGCCCTTGTGGCTGCCCTCGTCTGGGGCCGCTCTGCTCAGCGCTTTCAGCGCGTCTGGCAGCGGATCGGCGACGAGCTCGGCCCGGAAGCCGACGCCACCGTCCTGGCCCGCTCCGCCTACCGCAAGGAGCTGCACACCGTCACGCTCTACGCCGTGATCGCCATCGCCTCGGCCGTCGCCGCCGCGTCGAAGGTGCGAGAGGCCGACTACCTCTTCGCCTTCGTGCTGATCCCCGTCGGACTCTCGCTCGTGTACGGCAAGGACTTCCGGCGCGAGGCCCGCCTGGCGGAGGACCGGATCTCCCTGGAGCGTCGGGCCGAGGAAGTGCTGTCCCAGGAGGAGCTGGCGCCGCGTCGATGGGCGGCCCGCCTCGCGCCGGAGGACCTGCCGGACTCCCAGGGGTTCGAGCTCGGACGGGTGTACCAGGCGGGCACCGGACACATGGCGGGCGACTTCTACGACGTCTTCCGCGTCGCACCCACGCGCATCGCGGCCGTGATCGGCGACGTGACCGGGCACGGCATCGAACCCTCGATCACGGCCTTCCAGGCGAAGTACCTGCTTCGGGTGTTCCTTCGCCAGTTCCGCGATCCTGCGCAGGCGCTCGAGGAGCTCAATCGGCAGATGTCCTCGCTCGAGCGCGCCGAGGAGCTCATCTCCATCTGCGTCGTCGTGTTCGACACCGAGGCGTCCACCCTTCGAGTGGCGTCGGCCGGGCACCCGCCGGGCTGGCTCTGGCACGATCGTGAGGTGCGCGGCCTGCGCGCCACAGGCCCGCTGCTCATGCTCGACCCCAACGGCACCTACACGAGTCGCGAGATCCCGCTCGCCGTGGGCGACCTGCTCCTGCTCTACACCGATGGCCTGGCCGAAGCTCGCTCTGGCGACCAGCTCTTCGGCGAAGACCGGGTTGCCAACATGCTCCGCCGCGACCCGGGCGTGGCTCCGGACGTGCTGTGCAAGTCGCTCTTGGAGGCGGCGCGCGACTTCGCCACCGAGCCGATGACCGACGACGTCGCCATCCTGGCCATCCGGCGAAGCTGAGGTCGCAGGTGACGCCCGCAGACAACGAGCTCCAGCAGAAGGTGGAGCGAGCCCGGTCCGGGAACCTCCACAAGGAGGCCGAGAAGCTGGCTCGCCAAGGGAAGCTCTTCGTCCGCGACCGTCTCGCCCTGCTGCTCGACGACGGTTCGTTCGTCGAGGACGCCCTGCTCGCGAACTCGGCGGCCACCGATCTGCCCGCCGACGGCGTGATCACAGGGGTGGGTCGGGTCGATGGTCGACCGGTGTGCGTGATGGCCAACGACCCCACGGTGAAGGCAGGGTCCTGGGGGGCGCGCACCGTCGAGAAGATCGTGCGCCTCACGGAGCACGCGCTCGCGCACGAGCTGCCGGTGTTCTGGTTGGTCGACTCGGCAGGGGCGCGCATCACCGATCAGGTGGAGCTCTTCCCCGGTCGCCGCGGGGCGGGGCGGATCTTCTACAACCAGGTGAAGCTGTCGGGAAAGGTCCCGCAGATCTGCTGTCTCTTCGGGCCGTCGGCAGCCGGCGGCGCCTACATCCCGTCGTTCTGCGACATCGTCATCATGGTGGAGGGCAACGCCTCCATGTACCTCGGCTCGCCTCGCATGGCGGAGATGGTGATCGGGGAGCGGACCACCCTCGAGGAGATGGGCGGCGCTCGCATGCACGCCACGGTCTCGGGGTGCGGGGACAACCTCGCTCAGGACGACGCCGACGCCATCGATCAGGCCCGCGCCGTGATGCACTATCTGCCGCGCACATGGAGGGAGGCGCCGCCCACCTACGAGTCGGCACCGCCGGTGCGAGAGCTGACCTCGTCGATGGTGCCGGTCGCCGACACGCAGGGCTACGACATGCACGAGGTGATCGACTCGCTGGTGGACGCGGAGAGC
>JBKJSO010000136.1:0-3390 GCA_046595835.1 Acidimicrobiales bacterium
GGATTCCCTCGGTGTCGATGTAGGCGTCGGCGACGCGGTGGCCGACGGCCTGGAAGGTGCCGAGCTTCGATCCGAACTGCTCACGCGTGGTGACGTAGCGCGCCGTTATCGCAAGCGCTTCCTCGCACACGCCGGTCTGCATGGCGCAGATGGCCGCCACCATGCGGTCGGCCATCCACCCGGTGATGACACTGCCGTGGTCGGCGGCTCCGACGAGCCCATCCTCGGATACCTCGACACCGTCGAGCCTGAGGGTCCACTGCGGTTCACCGCTCACGGCCTCCTCAGGCAGCAGCACGACGCCAGCCGCGTGGGGGTCGACGAGGAAGATGCTCGAGGCGGTCTCGCCGGTGCGGGCGGCGACGAGCACGGCGGCCGCGCGGTCGGCTCCGACCACGAACGCCTTCTCGCCGTCGAGTCGCCATCCGCCGACCACGGGAGTGGCCGTCGTGCTCGGAATGGCCGCAAGGGTGACGTCGCCGGGCTCGTAGAGCGCCACCGTGACGATGGACGTACCGTCGATCAACCCAGGGAGGTGCCGGGCTTGCTGCGCCGCGCTCCCGAACTCAGCCAATGCGAGGCCGGCACCTACGATGACCGACAGGTACGGCACCGGTGCGACGGTCCGACCCACCTGCTCCGCGATCAGGCACGCCTCCAGGAGGCCGAAGCCACCACCGCCGTGCGCTTCGGGCAGGCAGATGCCCAGGAGCCCCGCGTTGGCCAGCTCCCGCCACACGTCGTCCGCGAACCAGGTGTCGGTGGTCTCGAGGACTCGCAGGCGCTCAGGAGGCAGCTGCTCGGTGAGGATGCGCCCCGCGAGATCACGGATCGCCTCTTGCTCCTCAGTGAGGGTGAAATCCATGGTGGGCGCCTCGTCAGGTCCGGGGCACGCGGGGCAGCCCGGCGCCGAAGAGGGCGATGAGATCACGCTGCACCTCGTTCACCCCACCGCCGAAGGTGAGGATGAGGCAGCCCTGGAACGCTCGCTCCAGCCGGCCTGCGAGCACGGCGCTCGAGGAGCCACGCGTGAGATAGGCCGCGGGTCCGAGCACCTCCATGAGGAGTCGATAGGCCTCGGTGTAGAACTCAGTGGCAAAGACCTTGGTGGCGCTGGCAGCGGCAGGGTCGGCTCCCCCGGCGGCCGCCACCTTCCAGTTGATGAGCTTCACGAACTCGAGCTTGGCGTGCACTCGAGCCAGGTTGAGCTGCACCCACTCCTGATCGGCCACGCGACGACCGTCGGGCAGCTTGGTGTCCTGGGCCCACGCCAGCACCTCGCTGAACACGCGCTCCACCATGCCCGGTGGACCGAGTGACACCCGCTCGTAGTTGAGCTGGTTGATGATGAGATCCCAGCCGCGGTTGAGGCCGTAGACGAGAGCGTCATCGCCGACGCGCACGTTGTCGTAGAAGGTGTTGTAGGTGCTCGCGTTCACCATCGTGGCGATCTTCGTGTACGAGAAGCCAGGGTCGGTGGTGGGCACGAGGAAGATCGAGATGCCGCGGTGCTTCGATGCGTCGGGGTCGGTGCGCACAGCAAGCCAGATGTAGTCGGCGTAGCTGGCGAGCGACGTGAAGATCTTCTGCCCGTTGATCACCCACTCGTCACCGTCCTTGACGGCCTTGGTGGTGAGCGACGCGAGGTCGGTGCCAGCGTTGGGCTCCGTGTACCCGATGGAGAAGTGGAGCTCCCCGGCGAGGATCTTGGGCAGGAAGAACTGCTTCTGCGCTTCGGAGCCGAACTCCATGATCGTCTTGCCCACGGTGTTGATGGACAGGAACGGGATCGGCGCGCCGGCCCGCCACGCCTCGTTGAAGAAGATGAACTGCTCCACGTCGGTGCGGCCCTGCCCGCCGTACTCGGTGGGCCACCCGATCCCGAGCCAGCCGTCGCGTCCCATCTTGCGCACGGCCTCGAGGCACGCCGGACCGCCCGTGTCGCCTTGGGCGCACTCGGCCTCGACAGCGGGCGTCATCAGCTCATCGAAGTACGCGCGAAGCTCGCCTCGCAGGGCCTCCTGCTCCTCCGTGTAGGCGAGGTACATCGACGCGAGCCTCCGACGAAGTAGAACACGTTTCAGTTTTTTCTAACACACCGTCAGATGTGGTGCCAGGCTAGGCAGGAGGCACTGGCCGCCACGGCGAAAGGTGCCACACGGCCAGTCGTACCAAGGGGTTGCTCCAGATGCTGCCGAAGAAGTCCGTCGCACTCGCAGTGGCCATGCTCCTCGCGCTCACGACCGCCGCGTGCGGCTCGCGTCTGAGCGACTCCCAACGCGCCCTTGCCCTCTCGAGCGGAGGTGGCTCGGGCCCCGCCACGGGCGCCCAGGGGGGCGATGGCGCCACCGAGACCACCCTCGCGAACGGCGGCGGCGGGGCCGCCACCGATGGCACCACCGGCGGCACGGTCGTGACCGGCGGGACGGGCGGAGCGGGCACGACCGGCGGCCCAGCTGCTCCGGTGGCCGCTGGCGGGTGCAAGCCCGGCTCCGCCACCAGCGTCGGGGTGACCCCCACGGAGATCAAGGTGGGCAACGTCAGCCAGATCACTGGGCTCGTCCCCGGCTTCGCGCAGACCTCTGTGAACGGCGTGAAGGCCTACTTCAACATGGTGAACAACGCCGGTGGCGTGTGCGGCCGGAAGCTCACCCTCGTCACGGCGGATGATCGGTTCCAATCCGCCACCAACCGCTCCGAGACCGAGAAGATGACCAGCCAGGTGCTCGCCCTCGTGGGCAGTCTGTCCGTGGTGGACGACGGCGGCGCGCCGATCATCGACGAGAAGCACATCGCCGACGTGTCGCTCGCTACGACGAGTCCCCGCGTCGCGGCCAAGAACAACTTCTCACCGAACCCGATCGACCCCACGCCGAACGCCGGCAACGGTCTCACCAAGATCCTCGAGTACTTCAAGGCCACGCAGGGGATCTCGAGGCCGGCGATCTTCTATCAGGACGTCGCCACCGGCGCGAACCAGGCCAACGCCTACAAGGTCGACTTCGAGAGGGCCGGCATCCCCGTCGTCGCCACCTATCCCGTGGCGCCGACCGCCACGAACTTCAACACGCAGGCCAACGACATGAAGCAAAAGGGCGTGGACTTCGTGATCACCGTGGCCGAGGTGAACGCCATGGCCAACCTCGCCAAGGCGTTCCAGAGCGTGGGCTACTTCCCCAAGGTCCCCTTCTACGGCGCTCAGGTGTACGGCAAGAAGTTCCTGCAGCTCGCGGGACCGGCCGCCGAAGGCACCAAGGTCGGCCTCATCTTCGCCATCCCCGAGGAAGCGGCATCGAACCCGGCCATCGCGGCCCTCGCCACCTGGTATGCCCGCACCGCTCCCGGCGCTGACCTCGACTTCTTCTCCGTCGTGAGCTGGCTGGGGGCCGA
>JBKJSO010000159.1:0-9763 GCA_046595835.1 Acidimicrobiales bacterium
GAGTTCGCCTTCTCGATCAGCCTGTCGCTCTGCGTCCTCTACCTCGGCGTGCTCGTCCCGGGGCTGCGGGCCGGACGCCATCGGGCGCTCGCCGCCGTGCTCCTGGCGCTCACCGGCCTGTGCCATCTCATCCCCGCCTTCTACGCGCTCGCCGGCACCGCGGTGATCGTGCTCGTGACGATCGCCGAACCCGCCACCGGGGTGGTCGGTGCGATCCTGCGCGAGGCGCGGGCGGCGGGATGGCTCCGTGGCACCGGGGTCGTGCTCCTCGCCCCCTTCCGGTTCTCGTACCGCCTCGCTCGGGTCACCGGCCACGTCTGGCGCTGGTTGGGGGCCGTGTTCCCGGTGGCCGGGATGATCTCCGCGTTCTGGGTGCTCCCCTTCTTCTGGCAGCGGACCTACGTGAACGACATGGGGTGGGAGAAGCTCCCCTACGCCAACGAGACGATCTGGAAGTACCTGATCCCGCGGCGGCCCGACATGGTGCAGGACGTGCGCTGGGTGGTGGCCTTCGCTCTCGTGGGCCTGGTGCTCTCCGTTGCCTTCCGGGTGCGGGTGGGATGGGTCCTCGCCGGGATCGTGGTCGTGAGCGGGGTGGGCTTCGCGCTCCTGCCCCAGGGCCGCCTGTGGAACGCCCGCCTCCTGCCCTTCTACTACCTCGGCGTCTACCTGCTGGCCGCCGTCGGGGTGTCCGAGGTGGGGCGCACCCTCGCCGTCCTCGCCGCCCGCGACCCCGAGCGGCCCAGCCTGTTCGCCCCCGTCGCCACGGCCACCGCCGCCCTGCTCGCCAGCCTCGTCCTTGTGGGCATGCCACTGCGGAGCCTGCCCTTCGGCACGAACCGATCCGACGGCAGCTACTCCTTCGTCGGGCTCTCGAGTGCCTCGGGCGACGCCAGCTTCGTGCGGTCGTGGGCGCGTTGGAACTACACGGGCTACGTCGGCAAGGACGCCTACGCCGAGTACCGCGAGCTGGTGCTCACGATGGAGCAGGTCGGTCGGGACCACGGGTGTGGCCGATCGTTCTGGGAGTACGAGAAGGAGCTCAACCGCTACGGCACCCCGATGGCGCTGATGCTGCTGCCGCACTGGACGAACGGGTGCATCGGCTCCATGGAAGGCCTGTTCTTCGAGGCCTCCGCCACCACGCCGTTCCACTTCCTCACGCAGGTCGAGCTCAGTGCCGCGCCGAGCGCCGCCCAGCGCGACCTCCCCTACGACGGGTTCAACATCGACGACGGGGTCCAGCACCTGCAGCTCATGGGCGTGCGCTACTACCTGGCCACGTCGGTGCAGGCGATCACCGCGGCACGGGCTCACCCCGATCTCGAGGAGATCGCCACCTCGGGTCCGTGGGTCATCTTCCAGGTTGCCCACAGCCCGCTGGTCGAACCGCTCGTCAACCAGCCCGCCGTCCTCGACGGGATCCACGACGCCCAGCACGACTGGATCTGTCGCACGAAGGACGCGCAGGGTCGCTGCGCCGGCCCCGCGATCGCGTGGTTCAAGGACCCGTCGCGCTGGGGGGTGTTCGTGGCGTCGTCCGGGCCGGCCGCCTGGCAGCGCCTGGATCCCGCCCGCCCGCGGCCGGTCGCAAGGCCCCTGCCCGTCGCCCACGTGCGTCACCTCGATGTGCGCACCGACCACATCTCCTTCGACGTCGACCGGCCCGGCGTTCCGGTGCTCGTGAAGACGTCGTACTTCCCCAACTGGCGGGTCAGCGGCGGCGACGGCCCCTACCGTGTCGCGCCCAACCTCATGGTGGTCGTGCCGTCGAAGAACCACGTCGAGCTGTCGTACGGGCGCGAGCCGGTGGAGTGGGCCAGCTACGCGCTCACGGCCCTGGGCCTCGGGCTCGCCGTGTTCCTGGCCGGCCGGCGCCCCGTGGCCTTGAGCGCGCCCCTGCCGGCGCGCATCCCGACGATGTCGGAGCCGCCCCCGCCCGACGAGCCGTGACCGCGCGCCTTCGGCGCCTCGCCCTCGTGGCGGTGGTGCCCACCGTGGCCGACATCGCCCTGTTCATCGTGCTGCGACACGGCGCCGGATGGATCCTCGTCCTCGCCGACGGCACCGCGATCGCGGTGGCGTCGGTCCTCTCCTACGCGTTGCATCGAGCGGTGACGTTCCGGAGCGACCCCTATGTGCGCTGGGTTCGAATGCCGCTGGCGTTCTGCGTGGTCGCGCTCGTCGCGGGCCTGGTCGACCTCATCGTGCTGCGGGGGCTCTACGCCGCCCACGGGTTCAGCTCGATCGGGGTGCTGCTGCTCGCCAAGCTCGTCGCCGTAACCCTTGCGGCGACGACACGGCTCGTCCTGTACCGAGCCGTGCTCCTCAGCGTCGTGCGACGCTCGATCCACGAGCGCACGCCGCGACCGCCAGCGCCAGGCGCGCTGCGAGCCAGTGTGATCATCCCCGCCCTCGACGAGGCAGGCAGCATCTCCGCCACCGTCGAAGCGGTGCGTGCCGCACTCGGGGCGCTCGACGCGGCCGGCGGCGTCGAGGTGGTGGTGGTCGACGACGGGTCCAGCGACGGCACAGCCGACGCCGCGCTCGCCGGCGGCGCGGATCAGGCCATCGTCCTCGCTCGAAACATGGGAAAGGGTGCCGCCATCCGGGCGGGCGTCGCCGCGGCGAGGGGGCGCACGGTCGCCTTCACCGATGCCGACCTCTCCTACTCGCCCGATCACTTGGTGACCGTGATCGAGGCCGTCGAGGGCGGGTGGGACGTGGCCGTGGGCAGCCGCCGGCACCCCAGCTCCACCACGGTCCGCGGGGCGGGGAAGGTGCGCGACGTCGGCAGCCGCGCCATCAACCTCGTCACGATGGGGGTGCTCCTGAGCCGCCCGCGGGATACGCAGTGCGGCCTGAAGGCCTTCCGCTCAGACGTGGCGGCACTCGTGTTCGGGCTGGGCCACCTCGATGGCTTTGCGTTCGACATCGAGGTGCTGCACCTGGTGGAACGCCACGAGCTCAGCCTCCTGGAGGTCCCGGTGCGCCTGCGCAGCGCCGACCGCTCCACGGTCCGGGCGGCGCGTGATGGGGTGCGTCTCCTCAGGGATCTGCGGCGGATCCGCCACTGGGCGGCCTCCGGGGCCTACGAGCTCGATGGGCGGTCGTTGCCCGTGGCAGAGACGATCGGGGCCGGCGGCGCCCACAACTAGGGTGAACCCCCTGATGGCCGACCTCGACGCGATCTTCAAGGCATACGACATCCGCGGCACCACCCCGGATCAGCTCGACGCCCTGCTCGCCGAGGCCATCGGCGCCGCGTTCGCCCGGTTCGTCGCCGCGCAGGGGGGCGGGGCCAGGCGCGTGCTCGTGGCCCGCGACATGCGGGAGTCGGGCGTCGAGCTTGCCGCCGCCTTCGCCCGGGGGGTACAGCACCAGGGGCTCGATGTCGTCGATCTTGGGCTGGCATCCACCGACCTCCTCTACTTCGCGTCGGGGAGGCTCGACTCGCCCGGGGTGATGCTCACCGCCTCACACAACCCCGCCCAGTACAACGGCATGAAGATGTGCCTTCCCGGAGCTCGACCCATCGGTGAGGAGTCGGGCCTGCAGGAGATCAAGGCGCTGGCGGCCGCCGGCATCGCCCCCGGCGAGGGCCCCCCGGGCGGGTACGAGCGGCTCGACCTGCTGAGCGACTTCGGGATCCACGTCCGTTCGTTCATCGACACCTCGGCGCTCCGGCCCCTCAAGGTGGTGGCTGATACGGCCAACGGAATGGGCGGGCTCGTGGTGCCCGTGGTCTTCGAGGGCCTGCCCGTCTCACTCGAGATCATGTACGGCGAGCTCGACGGCAGCTTCCCGAACCACCCCGCTGATCCGATCCAGCCCGAGAACCTGCGCGACCTCCAGGCCCGTGTGCTCGCGGTGGGCGCGGATGTCGGTCTCGCCTTCGACGGCGACGCCGACCGCGTGTTCCTGGTCGACGACAACGGCGAGCTCCTGTCGGGCTCGCTCACCACGGCCATCGTCGCCGCCGGAGTGCTCGAGAAGCAGCCTGGCGCCACGATCCTGCACAACTGCATCTGCTCGAAGGCGGTGCCCGAGGTGGTGCGAGAGCGGGGCGGCACTCCGGTGCGCACCCGCGTCGGGCACAGCTTCATCAAGGCGGTCATGGCCGACACCGGCGCCGCCTTCGGAGGCGAGCACTCCGCCCACTACTACTTCGCCGACAACTGGCGGGCCGACTCGGGCTCGATCGCGGCGCTTCTCGTGCTCGAGCAGCTCTCCAAGGCGGGCGTGCCGCTGTCCGAGCTGCGGCGACCCTTCGATCGCTACGCCGCGTCGGGTGAGATCAACGCCACGGTGGCCGACCCGCACGCGGTCATCGAGGCGGTCGCCGCCGCCTATCCGGCCGACACCCAGGATCGCCTCGACGGACTCACCGTCGACCTGGGCGACTGGTGGTTCAACCTGCGGGCCTCCAACACCGAACCGCTGCTGCGGCTCAACCTCGAGGCCGCTGATCCGGCATCCTGTGCCAAGCGTGTCGCTGAGGTGCAAGCCCTCATCGACGCGGCCGCCTGATCTCTCCGTCCGTCCACCCTCAAGGAGTCCCCATGGCCCTCGACCCCCAGCTGCTCGAGATCCTCGCCTGCCCCGATGACAAGGGCCCGCTGCTCTACTTCGAGGACGAGGACTCGCTGTACAACCCCCGCCTCAAGCGGCGCTACGCCATCAAGGACGACATCCCGATCATGCTGATCGACGAAGCCGAGACTGTCTCGGACGACGAGCACGAGCGCCTCCTCGCCAAGGCCGACGCGCAGGGCATCGCCCCCACGTTCGCGGTCTGAGACATGCGGCTCCGGGCGTTGCTTCGCTCCTGCCTCCGCCTGTCCGGCGGGACCGCAGTCCCGCTAGGGCCCGCCGGGTCTGAGGCGCGGTCATGAGCGGGATCCTCGACTCGGTCGGCATGCTCGACCTCGCCGCGGCGCTCCCTGAGCAGGTTGCGGCGGCAGCCCGGCTCGCCGAGCCGCTCGAGGATGTCCTGCCCGACCACGAGGACATCGAGAACGTCGTCGTCCTCGGGATGGGTGGGAGCGGGATCGCGGGCGACATCGTCGCGGCGGTGGCGGGCCCGTTCATGTCGGTGCCGATCACCGTCGTCAAGGGGTACGAAGCGCCCTCGTTTGCCGGTCCGTCGACGCTGTGCTTCGCCGTGTCCTACTCGGGCGACACGGAGGAGACCCTCGAGGCGAGCCAGGCCGCTGCGGCCGTGGGGGCGCAGCTCGTCATCCTGTCGACGGGCGGTGCGCTGGAGGCGCTGGCGGAAGCCGTCGATGCACCCCACATCGTCCTGCCCGACATCCCGATGCCTAGAGCTGGTGTGGGTGCGGTCAGCATCCCGATCCTCGGGGTCCTCGAGCTGGTGGGCCTGTTCCCCGGCGCTCGGCAGTACATCGCCGACACCGTCACGCAGCTCAGCCGCCGACGCGACAACCTCATCAAGGACGGCAGTTCAGCGCAACGACTCGCTCGTGAGATCGGTCGCACCATCCCGGTCGCCTACGGCGGCGACGCCATCGGCACGGTGGCGGCCTATCGGTTCAAGTGCCAGGTGAACGAGAACGCCAAGGCGCCCGCGTTCGCCGGCAGCCTCCCGGAGATGTGCCACAACGAGATCTGTGGGTGGGGTCAGCACGGTGACGTCACCCGCCAGACGATGACCGTCGTTCGCTTCCGGCACGACTTCGAGCACCCACAGGTCAGTCGCCGGTTCGATCTCACCTTCGACGTGATCGACGAGGTGGTCCACGCGATCGTCGATGTGACCGCGGAGGGGGATGGGGCCCTGGCCCAGCTGTTCGACCTCATCATCCAGGGTGACTTCGTGAGCCTCTGCCTGGCCATCGACGCCGGCGTCGATCCGGGCCCCATCCCCGTGCTGCTCGACCTCAAGGCTGCGCTGGCCCGGTAGGTGCCCGTGCAGGCGCCCGGCTACGATCTCAGGCCGGGCTGATCAGGGAGCTGCCAGCTGCAGCCAGCCCTCCACACCCCATCACCGCATGCCAGGCGCTCCGGCGCGCATGCACGGAGGAACCATGACAACCAACCCTGATCAGGACTTCAAGGTCGCGGATCTCACCCTGGCCCCTTGGGGTCGCAAGGAGATCGAGCTGGCCGAGGTGGAGATGCCCGGCCTGATGGCCCTGCGAGCCGAGTTCACCGATGCCCAGCCCCTCAAGGGCGCTCGCATCACCGGCTCGCTCCACATGACCATCCAGACCGCCGTGCTCATCGAGACCCTCACCGCCCTCGGCGCCGAGGTGCGCTGGGTGAGCTGCAACATCTTCTCCACCCAGGACCACGCGGCAGCGGCCGTGGCGGTCGGCCCGGAGGGCTCGGTGGCCGAGCCGCGAGGCGTGCCGGTGTTCGCCTGGAAGGGCGAGACGCTCGAGGAGTACTGGTGGTGCACCGAGCAGGTGCTGCAGTGGCCCGGCGGCGGCGGTCCCAACATGATCCTCGACGATGGTGGTGATGCCACCCTCCTCGTGCACAAGGGCGTGGAGTTCGAGAAGGCCGGCGCCGTGCCGGATGCGACCGACGACGACCCTGAGGAGTGGGGCGTCATCATCGACACCTTGAAGCGATCGCTGGCCGAGGACCCCAACCGCTGGACCACCATCGCCAGCGCCATCAAGGGCGTCACCGAGGAGACCACCACCGGCGTCCACCGGCTCTACCAGATGTTCGAGGCCGGTCAGCTTCTCTTCCCGGCGATCAACGTCAACGACTCGGTCACCAAGTCGAAGTTCGACAACCTCTACGGCTGTCGTCACAGCCTCATCGATGGCATCAACCGCGGCGTGGACCTGATGCTCGGCGGCAAGGTCGCCGTCGTGTGCGGCTACGGCGAGGTGGGCAAGGGCTCAGCGCAGTCGCTGCGTGGCCAGGGCTGCCGCGTGATCGTCACCGAGGTTGACCCCATCTGCGCGCTGCAGGCTGCGATGGAGGGCTTCGAGGTCACCACGCTCGAAGCCGTGCTCGACACGGCCGACATCTTCATCACCACCACGGGCAACAAGGCCATCATCTCCGCTGAGCACATGGCCAAGATGAAGCACAACGCCGTCGTCGGCAACATCGGCCACTTCGACAACGAGATCGACATGGCGGGGCTCGCCCGCCAGAGCGACATCCGCAAGATCGAGATCAAGCCCCAGGTGCACGAGTTCGTGTTCCCGGACGGCCACTCGATCATCGTGCTCTCGGAGGGTCGCCTGCTGAACCTCGGCAACGCCACCGGGCACCCGAGCTTCGTGATGTCGATGAGCTTCACCAACCAGGTGCTGGCCCAGATCGAGCTGTTCACGAAGACGGCGGACTACCCGCTCGGGGTGTACGTGCTGCCCAAGCTCCTCGACGAGCGGGTCGCACGGCTGCACCTCGACGCCCTTGGCGTGAAGCTCACGACCCTCTCCACGGAGCAGGCCGACTACCTCGGCATCCCTGCCGGGGGTCCGTACAAGCACGAGAACTACCGCTACTAGCGCTCGGCAAACGCGAACGATCCCGGCGCGGCCAACGTCAGAAGGCGACCCTGATGACGGTGGCCGCGCTCGTGGAACCGTCCTTGGCGCTCGGCTCGTACAGAACGAGTGTTCCGTACTTCGCTCCCGCCGGAGCGGTGAAGTCGAGCGAACCCGTGAAGTCAGCCAGCACGCCGTCTCCGCGACCCATGACGAACGTCTCGGCGATGGGATCGGCGACGCCGTCGGCGTAGAGCCGCACGTTCACCTGGCCCTCGAACGCGTACGCCGCTCCCTTCAGCGGCTGCGGCGAGGTGATCCGGGCTCCCTGGGCAGGCGTGTTGAGTCGGATCGACGCCACGCTGGCGCCGATGACGAACCAGGTGTCGTCCTGGAGCTTGCGGACCAGCACGGTCGTGGGTGCACCCTGCGCGAAGCTGCGCACCTCGACCTCGCCGGAGCGGTTGTCGCCCTGCGCGAAGGTACCCATCACCGGGTCGTTGAAGCCCAGGAGCTCGATGGCGAAGGCCCGGCTGGCCGCCACGGGGTCGTCGAAGCGGCGTGACGTGGACGCGTCCGGGAAGACGGCTACCGCCTGGTCAACGCCTGGTGTGGGCGCGGTTGTGGTGCTGGTCGACGGCGTCGTAGAGGAGGAGCCTCCGGCGGTGGTGCTGGTGCTCCCGGCCGTGTCGATCTTCTCGTCGTCTCCGGTGAACGCCAGCACGCCCACGACGACGGCGGCCGCAGCAGCGACGGCGCCGATGCCGAGCAGCACACGGTTCCGGTTGGTGGCTCGTTGCGCGCTCATGAGCTTCTCCTCGATGCGTTGGAGGGCGTCGGGCGACGGCTCGACTCCCGTGGTTCGGTGGTTGATGGCCGAGCGCAGGCGGTCCTCAGGGGTCATCGGGGTGCCTCCAGCCGCTCGGCGAGGGTGGCCAGCCCGCGGTGGGCGTGGGTCTTGACGGCTCCGGGTGAGATCTCCAGCGTCGCAGCGATCTGGGCCTCCGACAGATCCAGGTAGTACCGCAGGGCCAGCACCTCGCGCTGGCGTTCCGGAAGCGATCGAAGGGCGTCGAGCACCTCGCGGGACGGGTCGTCAGCGAGGGCAGTGGTCTCGGCGGAGGGCGCCGAGGCCGGCGGGGGGGCGAGGGGTCGGCGGCGGACGACTCGTCTGCGCAGCTCCGAGCGGGCACCGTTGAGCACCGCGCTGCGGAGGTAGGCCGGCAGCCGGTCGGCCGCTCGCAGGCCAGGCCGCCGCTGCCAGACCCGCACGAACGCCTCCTGGACGATCTCCTCGCAGGTGCCGACGTCGTCGACGAGCAGCGACGCCAGACGGACGAGCGAGCGGTACTCGGCCCGGTATACCGACTCGAGGTCGGCCATGGCCCGAACGACGGCCGGCTCAGGAGCGAGATCAGCGGCGATGCTTGCCATCATCACCCTGACAGACGTCCGAGGTGCGGATCCGGTTGACACGGAGGCGGGATCGCTGCCGCGGCAGGCTGCCGCACCGACTGTCAGTCCCCCTGCGTAGGTTCCGCTCGTGCTGCTGTGCTCTGCCTGCGTCCTGTGCGATCGTCCGGGGGCGGTCGTGTGTGCCCGATGTGGCGTCGCGCTCGGGCGGGCCCCCTCGCTGGCGCTGCCTCTGGGCATCGACTCGTGCTGTGCCCTGTTCGACTACGACGCCGCGCGCGGGCTCATCACCGCCCTGAAGAACGGCGGCCGGCGGGATCTCGTCGGCTGGCTGGCCGCCGGTCTCGCCGAGCGCGTCGATGTGCCACCCGGGGCCGTCGTCACCTGGGCGCCGACGGGCACCGCCCGTCGACACGGCCGCGGGTTCGATCAGGCCGAGCTGCTCGCGCGAGCGCTCGCTCGTCGCCGCGGTCTGCGCTGCGTCGCCCTGCTTCGCCGGGCCCCGGGCCCGGCCCAGGCGGGGCGGTCGCGCAACGAGCGCAGGATGAGCCCCGCATTCTTCCCCCGTCGTGGCTGTCCGCCGTGCGTGCTCGTCGTCGACGACGTCGCCACCACCGGGGCCACGCTGACCGCCGCTGCCCGGGCGCTGCGGGCGGGTGGCACAGGCGTGGTGCTGGCCGCGGTCGCGGCCCGATCGGCAGGCCGCCGCAGTGCCTGAACCGACGACACGCGGCCAGGTTCGGGCGTACGATGCAACTGCAACGCACCAGACCCGGAGGTTCCTCGTACGTGGACATCACCGTCAGTGCCCGGCACATCGACATCTCACCTGCTCTGCGAGCGGCGGCCGAAGACAAGATCGGCCGCCTCAGTCG
>JBKJSO010000222.1:0-11274 GCA_046595835.1 Acidimicrobiales bacterium
CGAAGGCCTTGGCCGCCGCCACCGTCTCGGCCGATGCCGTGAGCGGAGCGATGACCTCGACGAGGCGCATCATCGGAGCCGGGTTGAAGAAGTGGATGCCGACGACGCGGTCGGGCCGCTCGGTGGCCATGGCCAGCTCCACCACCGGCAGGGTGCTGGTGTTGGTGGCGATGATGCCCTCAGGCTTGACGATGTCGTCGAGCCGGGTGAAGAGCTCCTTCTTCACGGCGAGGTCCTCCACCACGGACTCGAGCACGAGGTCGCAGTCGTGGAGGGCGTGGAGGTCGTCGGTCGAGCTGACGCGCGCCGAGATCTCCTTGGCGGCCTGCTCCTCGAGCTTCCCGCGCTCCACCTGCTTGGCCAGCGACTTCTCGAGCCCGGCGACCATCGCGTCGGCGGTCTCCTGCTTGCGGGAGCGCAGGATGACCTCGACCCCCGCCTTGGCGGCGACCTCCGCGATGCCAGATCCCATGATCCCCGAACCAACGATGCCCAAGCGTGTGATGGTC
Organism: Acidimicrobiales bacterium; assembly: GCA_046595835.1. Lineage (GTDB taxonomy): Bacteria > Actinomycetota > Acidimicrobiia > Acidimicrobiales > VFJN01 > VFJN01. The sequence goes on from JBKJSO010000222.1 coordinate 510, forward strand.
ATGGGACGTGACGCTACCGACGGGTAACAACCGAGGTCCAGATCGGTGCCGGGTAGCGTGCGCCCATGCCCGGCACCCTTGCCCTGGTCGGTGGCGCCGAGTGGCGCGACGGCTGTGACTTCGACCGCGACCTCCTCGCCGCCGGTGGGGGCGCCGAGGTGCTCGTCGTGCCCACGGCTGGTGCCTACGAGCACCCGGGTCGGCTCGTCGAGGCCGCCGAGCGCTGGTTCGCCGACCTCGGCGCCAGCGTGCGCACGCTGCCGGTGCTCACCCGGGCCGACGCCCTCGACCCGGCCAACGTCGGGCCCGTGGCTTCCGCCCGTTGCATCTACCTCGCCGGTGGTTCGCCCATGCACCTGCGCTCGGTGCTGAAGGACAGCCCAGTGTGGGACGCCCTCGTGCAGGCGTGGCAGGACGGGGCCACCGTGGCCGGTTCATCCGCGGGGGCCATGGTGCTCTGCGACCCCATGGTCGACCCGCGCGGCGGTGCCCTCACCCTCGGCCTGGGTCTCGTCGAGCAGATGGCGCTCATCCCGCATCACGACAGCTGGAGCGAAGACAAGGCCAAGCGGACCTTGCACATCGCGCCGAAGGGTCTGCCCATCGCCGGCGTTGACGAGCGCACCGCCCTCATCCGGGACCCGCAGGGCACGTGGACCGTCGCCGGCGTCGGCCAGGTCGTGGTCTTCGTCGACGGCCAGCCAGCCGACCTCGGCGCTCTCCCATAGGGCCGGCCCCCAGGGGGCCGTGACTAGAACGGAATGGCACGCGCGAGCCATGGTCAGCCGCGGCACGAACTGTGACGATGGGTGCGAGTCAGAAGATGACCGACGCGAAGGGCGAGCACACGTGGACCGGCGAGGACAGCGACCCGAGCATCGCGGGCTGCCGACGATCCTGCTGGTCGCCGCGGGCGGATGCGCCGCGTTGCTCCTGGTGATCCTCCTTCTGGACCCTCGGCTGCTCCCCCTGGTGGCGGTGCCCATGCTGGCCTCCCACCTGGTCACCCGCCGGATCTGGTCGGGCGGCGGTCTGCAGGTCGACCACATGGAGCGCCTCCGCCGGGCGGAGGTGGCCCTCGCGGCGGCCGGAACCACCGAGACGGCTGCGCACGAGCTGGCTGAGCATGCGATGGCGCTGCTCGGCGCGCCGCACGCCACGGTGATCATCGAGGGCATCGGCGACACCGTCCGGGTCAGCGTTGGTGACGCGGATGGATCGGTGTTTCGCGATGGCAGCCGGATGCGGTTGCTCGACGACGACGGCGTGCCCTGTGGGTCGATCGCCGTGAGCGCCCGCGCCGACGGTCGTCCCTACACCGAGCTGCAGGAGCAGATGCTCGACGCCCTCGCACAGCGGGTGTCCTCGACGCTGCACCGGCTCTCGCTGTTCGCAGGGATCAAGGCGGAGCGCGGCACGCTGTCCGACGTGCTGGAGTCGTCATCCGACGGGATCTTCACCGTGGGCCTCGACATGGCGGTGCGCACCTGGAACCCGGCCATGGCGAAGATCGTGGGCGTTCCCGCCCATCGAGCCGTCGGTCGACCGGTGGCGTCGGTCTTCCGCCCGGAGGGGGAGGACGGCCGGCCGCTCTTCGGCCAGACCGATCCCGGTCGCGCTGGCCGTCCAGAGGTGGCCCTCGTGACGCTGGGGGGGGCTGGCACGGGTGAGGAGCGCTGGCTCACCTGCAGCTGGGCGCCCCTCAGCGAGGGCGGCTACGTCGTGATCGCCCGCGATGACACCGAACGCAAGAAGCTCCAAGACGACAAGGATGGCTGGGTGGCGCAGGTGAGCCACGAGCTGCGCACTCCGCTGACGCCGATCAAGGGGTTCCTCCACACGCTCCAGCGGCGCGACGAGCAGTTCACCGCCGAGGAGCGCCAACGGATCTACGAGGTCATGCTGCGCGAGGAACAGCGGCTGGAGGACCTCGTCGGGTCGCTCCTGCAAGCGACGTCGATCGACCAGCAGGGCCTCGTGGTGCTGGTCGAGGTTCTCGACTGGTCCACCATCCTCGAGGAGCAGGTCGACCTCTATCGCCGCAACGATCCGTCCCGCTCCATCGAGGTGCATGCGGGCCCCGGGGTGGGCGACGTGGCCGCCGATCGGAACCTCGCCACAGGGGTGGTCGCCAACCTGCTCTCCAACGCGCTGAAGTACTCGCCCGAGGGCAGCTCGATCGAGGTCCACGCGTGGCTCGACGATGCGGTCGTGGTGACGACGGTGAGCGACTGCGGGCCAGGTGTGCCGCCGAGCGACCGCCAGCGGATCTTCGACAAGTTCACCCGACTCGGCGACCACCTCACGCGTCCCCAGCAGGGGGTGGGACTCGGCCTGTTCATCGCGCGCCGGTCGCTCGAGCGCATGGGCGGGGAGATCTGGTGCGACGAGCGACCCGACGGCGGGGCGCGGTTCGGCTTCACCCTTCCGGCCCACGTACCTGTGCCGGCGACCTCACCATCTGAGGTCGCCCCCGCTGTCGTCGGCGCCCGGCGAACGCGGGTCGTCAGCCCTCGGTGATCGTGACGGTCTTGATGGAGACCACCTTGGTGGGGGTGCCGTTCGTCGCCGCATCGCCGAGCTTGTTGATCGCGTCGACGACGTCCTGGCCCTTGGTGACGTGCCCGAACACGGAGTAGGTCGGGGTGAGCTGCTTGCCACCGTCGCCGACGACGATGAACCACTGGCTGCCCCCCGTGTCTGGCTGACCCGTGTTGGCCATGGCGAGGGTGCCAGCCGGGTAGGGCGAGGCCCCGGTGGGAAGCTCGTCGGGGATCGTGTAGCCAGGGCCGCCGCTACCGGGCGTCGGGCCGACTGGATCGCCGGCCTGGTTCATGAACCCGGGGATGATCCGGTGGAAGGGCACGTTGTCGTAGAAGTGGTAGCGGGCCAGCACCACGAAGTTGTTGACCGACTTGGGGGCGGCCGAGGCATCGAGGGCGATGACCACCGTGCCCTCCGTGGTGTCGAGGGTGGCGGTGTAGGTGGCCGCGGGATCGATGCAGGTAGCCGGCACCTGCTCGAAGCCCGTGGTGCGCGTCGCGGAGCCATCCGGCGCGGGGCACGGGGTCTTGCCCTTGATCGTCGCCCCTGCCCCTGGGAGCACCACTTGCACAGGAGAGACGGTCGTGGCGGTGGAGGAGGTCGTGGACGAGCCGGTGCTCGACACGTCGGTCTTCTTGTCCTTCCCGGAGAGCACGGAGATCAGGAGCGCCACTAGGAGCAGGGCCCCCAGCAGGAGGCCGAGGTTGCGCATCTGGTGGAACCGCTGTGACCGGCGCGCCGCCACCTGCTGCTGCTCGAGGCGGGTGAGCCGCCCTTCGTCCTGACGCTGTCGTTTGTCGCTCGGCATGGCGGGCAACCCTAGTGGCCGGTCCCGCTGGCCCAGGAGTCGGGTCGAACAGGTTCGTCGTGCGGTCGGGACGGCGGTAGCGTCGGCCCTCGTGCCCCTCGTCGTCCAGAAGTTCGGCGGCACGTCGGTCGCCGACCCGGAGCGCATCCGCGAGGTCGCCGACCACGTCGCCCGCACCAAGCGCCGCGGCGACGACGTCGTGGTCGTCGTCAGCGCGATGGGCAAGGAGACCGACGAGCTCCTGCGGTTGGCCGCCGACGTCTCCAAGGTCCGGCCGGGCCGCGAGATGGACATGCTCATCACCGCCGGCGAGCGCAAGGCCACCGCGCTGCTCTGCATGGCCCTGCACGACCGTGGCGTCCCGGCCGACAGCTTCACGGGGAGCCAGGCCGGCTTCATCACCGATGGCACCCACACCAACGCCAAGATCGTCGAGCTGCGCCCGGAGCGCCTGCGCGAGGCCCTGGCCGCAGGCCGCACCCCGGTGGTCGGCGGCGCCCAGGGGGTGTCGAGCGACCGCAACGTCACCTTCCTCGGTCGGGGCGGTTCCGACACGACCGCCGTAGCGCTCGCCCATGCTCTCGACGCCCACTCCTGCGAGCTCTACACCGACGTCCCCGGCGTGTTCACGGCCGACCCGCGGCTGGTGCCCACCGCGCGTCGCATGTCGGTCGTCAGCTTCGATGAGATGCTCGAGATGACCGCGTGCGGGTGTCCGAAGCCGGCCATGCGGTCCGTCGAGTTCGCCCGCACCTGGGGCGTGCGCCTGCACGTCCGATCAGCATTCACCTGGGAGCCTGGCACCTGGGTGCAAGAGGAGGATCCGTCCATGGAGCAGGCCATCGTCTCGGCGGTCGTGCACGACACCTCGGAGGCCAAGGTCACCGTGAGCGGCGTACCCGACCAGCCGGGCATCGCCGCCCGGCTGTTCCGCCTCCTCGCTGACCGCGAGGTCAACGTCGACATGATCGTGCAGAACACGTCGGATCACGGCGTCACCGACATCTCCTTCACCGTCCCCCACGAGGACCTGGCCACGGCCGAGGAGGTCACGTCGTCACTCGCGGCCGAGATCGGCGCCACCGGCGTGGGAAGCGACGCCGACATCGCGCGGGTGAGCCTCGTGGGCGCCGGCATGAAGTCGAACCCTGGTGTGGCCGCCCGCACGTTCGAGACGCTCGCCGCGGCAGGGATCAACATCGAGATGATCTCCACGTCTGCGATCCGCATCTCCTGCATCGTGCGCGAGGCCCAGGTGGAGCAGGCGGTGCAGGCGCTCCACCACGCCTTCGAGCTCGAGCTGCCCGCCTGACCCCCCGTTCTCTGCACTCCCACCCTCGGCATTCGAGGATTCCGGTGCAGAGATCGTGGAGGTCGAACGCGGTTGGGCGCTGAGGCGCCGTCGCCGTACCCTGGCATCCATGCGCGTCGGCCTGTTCGGCGCCACCGGGCAGGTGGGTGGCGTCATGCTCAAGATCCTCGATGAACGGGGCTTCCCCGTCGACGAGCTCCGCCTGTTCGCGTCGGCCCGTTCGGCCGGCCGCACCCTGCCGTGGAAGGGTGGTGAGGTACGCGTCGAGGATGCCGAGACGGCCTCGTTCGACGGTCTCGACATCGCCCTCTTCTCCGCTGGCGCCACGGCATCACGAGCGCTCGCCCCGCGCGTCGCCGCGGCCGGCGCCACGGTGATCGACAACTCGTCGGCCTGGCGGATGGACCCCGACGTGCCGCTCGTGGTCCCCGAGGTGAACGCCCATGCGCTGGCGTCCATCCCGAAGGGCATCGTTGCCAACCCCAACTGCACCACGATGGTGGCCATGCCGGTGCTCAAGCCGCTCGACCGCGCGGCTGGCCTGCAGTCGATCGTCGTGAGCACGTATCAGGCCGTGTCCGGCGGCGGGCTGGCCGGCGTGGCCGAGCTGGATGAGCAGGTCCGCAAGGTGGCCGACGGCGCCGCCGCGCTCACCTACGACGGGCGAGCCGTCGAGTTCCCACCCCCGTCCAAGTTCCCGAAGACGATCGCGTTCAACGTGATCCCCCAAGCCGGCACCTTCATCGACGACGGCCTCGGCGAGACCGATGAGGACCAGAAGCTCCGCAACGAGAGCCGGAAGATCCTCGACCTACCCGACCTCCTCGTCTCGAGTCTCTGTGTGCGCGTGCCCGTGTTCACCGGTCACTCGATGGCCCTGAACGCTCGCTTCGAACGCCCGCTGTCGCCGGCTGAGGCAGCCGAGATCCTCGCCGCTGCCCACGGGGTGGAGCTCTCCGAGGTGCCCACGCCCCTCGATGTCACCGGCGGCGACGTCACGCAGGTCGGACGGCTCCGCCACGACCCCACCGTGCCCGACGGCCGCGGCCTGGCCCTGTTCCTCTCCGGCGACAACCTGCGCAAGGGCGCCGCCCTCAACGCGGTCCAGATCGCCGAGGCGCTCCTCGCCCAGCGCTGATCACGGGCAGGCACACGGCGTTTGGCCGCACTTCGGACAACCGTCGGCGTAGCGGGCCGCCGCGTCGTCGAGCGACAACCCGAGCTGCTCAGCCAACGACGCCAGCCAGGCCAGCACATCGCCGAGCTCGTGGAGCTGGTCCTGCGCTGATCCCTTGCGCACGGCCTGGGCCAGCTCCCCCATCTCCTCAGTGAGCCATGCCACGGTCGCGGATACGCCGCGCGCTCGGTCCCGCTCGCCGTAGGTCGCGGCCATGAGCGCTTGTACCGACGAGAGCTCCACGGCGCCGACCCTACGCGGGGGTCATCGGTATCGCTGGTGTCCGTTCGACACCGAGTCGGTGAAAGACCGCGGCTGCCTCGGCGGCCAAGGCCGATGCGTCGTCTCGATCGAGCATCACCGCGGTCCGCGCCAATCCCTCGAGTCCCAGCGCCGCTTCGAACTCCGCGCCTCGGGCGCGACTCGCCGACATCGATCGCTCAAGACAGACCCAGCCCTCCTCGGGCGCACCGGATTGGCACAACGCATAGCCCTTGAGGCGAACGACGAGATCGCTGACGCTCACGAGACCGAGCCTGCCTGCCCTGTCACGAAGCCGATCCGCCAGGGCGAGCGCCGCCCGGTGGTCACCTGCGAACACGAGTCGCTCCATCTCACGCGCCTCGTTCTCCACCAGCATGGCGTCCGCGCCGATCTCGGCCAGGAGCCCACCGGCCCGCGTCAGGCGCTCCGACGCCTCCTCGAAGCGTCCCGCTCGAGCCGACACTCGGCCCAAGTTGCTGAGCGCCCATCCGGACCCGATGCGCCATCCCCCGGCCGTCCAGAGATCGAGAGCGTGCTGGATCAGCATCTCCGCCTCCGTGACTCGGCCCTGGTCGGATCGGATCTCCCCGATGTTGTTGAGGTAGATCGCGTTGTACACCAGCGCCCCAGCGCGCTGGTCCTCCTCGATCGCACGCTCATAGGAGGCGACGGCCTCGTCCCAGTGTCCCAGCCAGTAGGCGGTGTTGCCGACTTCGTTGTGGGCCGCGGCGGCCCCCCGGTGGTCGCCGAGCTCCTCGTAGATCGAGGCAGCCGCTCGACTGTGGGTGGCCTCGGCGTACCGGCCCTGGTCAACGAGCAGCTGGTCGTGCACGAAGTAGGCATGGGCCAACGCTGCTCGATCTCCGCCGGAGGTCGCCTCGGAGATGGCCTCGTCGATCAACGGGAGCGCATCGGCATGGCGACCTTGGCGGATCTTGCTCGACACCGTCGCGGTGATCAGCTCCGCTCGTGGTCCGTGGCTCGCGGTGACGGCGCGGAGCGGCTCCAGTGCCTCCAGACCTCGCTGGAACCACCGTTGCGCGGCCCGATAGCGACCCTCGTGGTCTCGCACGTAGCCGATCTTCCGGCAGATCCGTGCTTGCCCGAGGGGAGCGTCCCCCACGAGCCGCTGTGCCTGACGGTAGGCAGACGCGGACGGCGCGTGTCTTCCCGCCAGCTCCCAGGTGTCACCGAGGAGCTCGGCGACCTCAGCGCTGTCTCGAGCCGTCACAGTAGGCAGGCGACGACCCGCATCGAGGGCGCGCTCGAGGAAGGCCGCGGCCTCGACGGGTGCACCGTTGCGCTGGGCACGATCACCGGCGACGCGTGAGTAGCGCCAGGACGCGGGAAAGTCGCCTGCTCGGTGGAAGTGGATCGACAGCAGCTCCGCCATCTCGTCAGGACGGTCGGTCGATGACTCGAGGATCGCCCCGGCCCGCTCGTGCAACACGCGCCTCACCCGAAACGGCAGCCCCTCGTAGGCCACATCTCGGAGCAGGATGTGCCGAAACCTCAAGGTGCCGTCCCCGGCGGGCAGCAGGAAGTGGTTCAGACGACGCGCCTGGCGCTCCACCTGCGGCGCGGGCTCGTCCACCATCGCGGCGAGAACAGCGAGCGGGAGCTGCCCTCCCAGGACGGCAGCATGCCGGAGCAGGTCCCGATCCCGCCCGGAAAGCGTGTCGATCGTGGCCGCCACCACCGCTTCGATCGTCTCGGGGAGCTCCTCCAGCGATCCGGTCCGCGTCGCGTTCACGAGTTCCTGCAGGAACAACGGGTTGCCGCCGCTTCGGTCGACAAGTGCCTCCACGGACCCCGGCGGGAGGACCCGATCACCAGCGGCGTGAACCGCCAGCTTGATGAGCGCCTCTCGGCGGAGCGGCTCGAGGCGTCGTCGAACGCAATGGTCGATCCCGTCGAGCTCGAGGCCACCCGTGACATCGCGCCGAGTCACCAGCACGACCCACGGTCGATGCTCGATGTCGGCCAAGAGCGCCGCGAGGAGGTCGCAGGATGCCCCATCGAGCCAGTGGGAGTCCTCGACGACGATCAGCGTGGGCATCGAAAGCAGATGCTGCATCAGCCGGACCGCCACTGTCTGCAGCTTGGACTGCCGGTTGGCGGCGCTGAGGGCGGCGGTCGCCTCGGTGGCAGGCAGCTCGACACCGAGGGGCACCGCGAGCAGCGGAAGCCACGGCAACAGGTCGGGCGCAGCCTCCTGCACGAGCCCGCGGAGCACTTGCTCGACCTGATCCGCCGGGGTGTCGACGGTCATGCCGATTGCCTGGCGGAGGCCGCGTCGGAGCGCGAAGAACGGGGTCGCGAGGCTGTAACGACCGGACTCGAACGAGAAGCGAACGAGCCCGTGATCGCGTTCAGCAAGCGTGGAGACGAGCTTCGACTTGCCGATGCCAGGCTCTCCCACCAGCTCGATGATCTGGCCCGCCCCCTCGCGGGCGGTTCGGAACGCATCCTCGAGGAGCACCACCTCGTCGTCGCGCCCGAACAGCGGCGCCGCCTGGACGCCGTGGTCGAGCCGCAATCCACGCACGGTCCCCACTCGCTGGGCCCGAACGAGCTCGGCCTTTCCCTTCACCGGGAAGGGTTCGAGCTCCTCGAGCTCGACGTCCGTCCGGAGTCGGTCGACCACGTCGTTCGTCGCCAGCACCTCGCCCCACGCAGCCTGGCCCATCACCCGCGCGGCCAGGTTCACGGCGTCACCCATCACGGTGAAGGTGCGACGGTCAGCACTTCCGAGGTCGACCGCGAAGACGCGGCCACGGTGGGCGCCCGCCCGCACGGGGATCACCGACCCGACAGCACCGTCCACGATCTCGCGCAGCGCGAGCAGCAGACGATCCTCGTCGTCCGGTGAGGCAGCCGGGACACCGGTGGCGAGGATCACCTTGCCACCGTCCGCATCCACGTCGGTCGCCAAGAACGTCACACCGTGCGCCGCGCACGAGCGCTGCACCAGGGTGATCAGGTCGTTGAGCGCCGACGCGACCGCGATCGGCCCCTCGGAGGTCAGCAGCTCGTCGACACGCCCGAACTTCACGAATGCGACGTTGGCCAAGCGATGTTCGCCGGCCTGTCCGGCGCCATCGAGATGGTTGCGCAGCACCTCCGGAACACCCAGGCCAGGATCTTCGAGGAGCCGATCGTCTTGGCTGGGGCGGACTGCCGCGGTCGGCGCCCGCACCAGGAGCAGGCCGGCACCGTTCGTGTCCTCGACGTCGTCGAGATCCAACGCCGCCCCCGTGGCGTCACCCACGAGGATCTGTCCTGGGGCGGCGGCCGTCTCGAGCGCCAGAGTCCGACTGATGCCCGGACCGACGAGGACGAGCTCGCGATGCGACGAGCCCACGAGGAAGCCGTGGATCGTGCCGGAGTGCACGCCGATCGAGATGTCGAGCTGGGCCAGGCCCACCGAGGATCGCTGCCGTCGAAGCCGACGCAGCGCTGTTTGCATCGAGTGAGCCGCCGCTGCCCCCCGACGAGCGTGACCCGGCTCGGTGAAGAGGATGAGCAAGGCGTCGCCGCCGAACTTCAGGCAGTCCCCGCCGAAGCGGGCGGCGACCCCGAGCAGCTCTTCGAAGACGGCGTTGAGGGTGTCGGTGAGCTCCTCGGCACCGACCTTGCCGCGTCGGGCCAGCCGTTCCGCCAGCGGCGTGAACCCGGACACGTCTGCGAACACGAGTGTGGCCACGACTTCCACCACGGGGAGGTCACCGCCGCGCACCAACAGCTCGGCGTGCCAGCCGGAGACGTACGGTGCGAGCGCCGAAGGTCCGGCACCACGGGCCAGTCCCGCCACGATCAGCCGGTGGCCGAGCGTCCGCTCAAGGGAGAACCCCCGCCGAGTTGGTGCTACCGAAGTACGGCGGGTCCGAGACGAACGTCGCGGAGAACCCGCCGGCCGCCACGACGGCGGTGAGCTCGGTGAGGCTGAGCTGGCAGATCACCGAGCCATCGGAGGCCGTGGTGACTCCGGCATTCGAGCACGTGACGAGTGGGCCAGTGCCGCTCTGACCCCGTCGGAAGACCAGCTGCTTGCCGGCGAGGCCGGTGGCACCTACTCGGAGCGTGGCTCGGAGCTGCGGGACGTTGCGGACCACTTGGTCAGCGGTCACTGTCGTCGCCGCGAACACCCTCCAGCTGTGGGATGCGCTGGCGGAGTTGCCTGCTGCGTCCGTGGCGGTGACCACGAAGACGTGCGGCGTGGCGCTGACTGCGAGCGCCGGCGTGGTGTAGGTCGTGGGCGAGCAGGACACGGGCCCAGTGTCCAGGGTGCAGCTGACCGTGACGGGTCCGGCGGAGGGCGCTGGATCCGCGACGGAGTAGGTGAAGGTCGCAGTGGTCTGGCTGGTGGGGTCAGTCGGCAGCGTGCCGGTGAAGGACACCGACGGTGCCTTGGTGTCGATCCTCCAGCTGTGGCTCACGGAGCTGGCGTTGCCGGCCCAGTCGGTTGCGGTCACGGTGAACTGGTGCGCTCCGTCGGCGGGGGTGACCGACGTCGGTGAGGTGCATGGGGCCGCCGGGGCGGCGTCCAGCTGGCAGCTGAATGTCACCGCCTGGCCGCCCGGATCGGAGCCGGAGAAGGCGAAGCTCGCTGGCCCGACCTTCGAGATCGCCGAGGGCGTGGAGCTGAACGAGACGGACG
>JBKJSO010000074.1:0-3881 GCA_046595835.1 Acidimicrobiales bacterium
CCCCGTCGAGCGCGAGGGTGCTGTTGAAGGACTCAGCGACGGTCACGGCGTCCTGGCCGGTCATCGCGTCGACGACGAGGAAGGTGTAGTCGGGGCTCGTGACCTCGGAGATCTGTCGCACCTGCTCCATGAGCTCGGCATCGATGGCGAGACGACCGGCGGTGTCGACGATGAGCACGTCGCGCCCCAAGCGGCGGGCCTCGGCCAGCCCGGCGGCGGCGGTGGCCACTGGGTCGCCGGCCTGACTGAACACCGGCACATCGATCTGCTTGCCCAGCGTGCGCAGCTGCTCGACGGCGGCGGGACGCTGCAGGTCGGCGCCCACGAGCAACGGGTTGCGCCCCTGCTGCTTGAACCAGCGGGCGAGCTTGGCCGAGTTGGTGGTCTTGCCCGAGCCCTGGAGGCCGGCCATGAGCACAACGGTGGGCGGCTTGGAGGCGTAGGAGATCTTGATCGTCTCGCCGCCGAGGGTGGTGATGAGCTCCTCGTGGACGATCTTGATGACGTGCTGCGCGGGGTTGAGCGCTTCGGACATCTCGACGCCGATGGCGCGGTCGCGGATGCGGGCCAGCATCGTCTTGACGACCTGGAAGTTGACGTCGGCTTCGAGGAGGGCCACGCGGATCTCGCGCAGCACCTCGTCGACGTCGGCCTCGCTGAGCTTGCCCTTGCCGCGGAGGCGCTTGAAGATCCCGTCGAACCGGTCGGAGAGTGCGTCGAACATGAGCGACTGATGCTAGCGGTGGGCCCTCAGCGGACGGCAGTCCGCCAGCCCAATCCGGACCGGTTTCGAGTCGCCGGGTCAGCCGCGGGGCGCCGGTTGGCAGCCCTGCTGATCGGTGCCGGTGACGAAGGTGGCGGTCTTCGTGCCCGACCCGTCGCCGACAAAGGCCCCGTGGTCAGGTGCATCCAAGGTGAACGCACCGCCCTCGTGGGGCACTGACCAGCCCGTGAGGTCACCCTTCTCGAGGCGCCAGATCTGATCGCCGAGCGTGAAGGCCTGACACGCGACATCCACGTCGACGTAGTAGCCGACGCCGATCTCGGGCGTCTGGCCGGGCTCGAGGCGACGGGGCTCGGTCGGCTGCGGGCACGTCTGGATGGTGTGGGTGGTGCCGGAGCTGTCGCCTTCCGCTGCGACCTCGCAGCTCGTGGTGGGGGTGACCGCCGAGCTGTTCGTCGTGTCGGGCATGGTGGTGGTGGGCGCCAGGCTGTCATCGGCGACGGCCGCCACGTCGACCTGCGCGCCGTCGGCGTTCGAGAACCGGTAGCCCGGCACGAGGTACACATCGGTGGACCCATCGGAGGACGGGAGCATCGTGAGCACCGGTTCGGCGGCGGTGAGGACCACCTCGACTGGCTTCGGCTGCGGGTACGCCTGGCACTCTGGGCTCGGGACCGGCGTGGTCTTCGAGCCATCCGCCGGCACGGGCGGCAGCGAGAGCCGGTCGGTGCAGATGCCGACGCCCGGTTGGACGCAGTCGGTCGTCGTCTGACGGGTCACCGCCGGATCGGTACCCGGCTCGGTGGGCGGCTGGATGCACTCGACGGTCCCGGCACCCGGGGACACGCTCCCGCTGGTGGTCTCGCAGATCTCCGTGCCGTCCGGCTGCACCTTGCAGCCCTGCTGGACGATCACGGTGGTGGTCGGCTGCTGAGCGGGGTCGACGAGGGCCGCACAGCTCGGGTCGTTCGGCTGGCACGGGATGGTGGGCATCGGAGCAACGGCTGTGGCCACTCCGCTGTCGCGCGCCGCCCCGGGCGCCCCGAGGGGCATCGGGCCGCCGCCGTAGCCGCCGTTCTGGAGCTTGTTCAGTCGCTCGATGGCAGCCCGGGTGTCGAGGAGCGGGTAGCTCCCCAGGCGCTCCGGAGTGGCCAGCGTGCCGCCGGCGCTCATGATGGCGCCCTTGGAGCCGACGGCCACCGAGGCCTGCCAGCCCGACACGGGCACGCCATCGAGCTTGGGCTCCACGGTGACGTACCAGGCCTCGTACGGACCGTCGACAGTGACCTTGGCGTCACTGAGGTCCATGCCCGTGGCGCCGAGCAGATCGAGAGCGATCGTGCGCGCCTCGGCCTTCGACGGCAGGTCGGCGGGAGGCTGCGGGACAGGCGGCGGCGGGCAGCTGCCGTCGGGCGAGCAGACCTGCGTGGGGCAGTCAGCGCCCGCTGCGCACGGCTCGCTGACCGGCGGAACCGGCGCGATGCACTTGGCGTTCGCGGGGCACGACGTGGTGCTCGTGGCGGGGCCCGTCGCACAAACCGTGCCGTCGTTGGCACAGGTGGCGTCGGGGCTCGTTGTGGCGGGTTCGACCGTGCCCGTGCCGTTGGCGGCGCACTCGGTGGCGTCGGGATCGCACCCCCCGCTGCTCGAGCCGCCACCAGACCACACCATGCCCTGGTTGGGCGAGTACCACCAGCTGCCACCGGACTCCTCGTAGACCTCCAGCACCTTGTCGCCGTCTTGGAGGTGCCACAGGGGACCCTCATGGCGCGCGTCGCCGTGCATGCCGAGCGCGCTGGCCAGAGCGCTGACGCGAGCAGCGTCGACTGCGCCGTCGATCCGGTATGCATCCGCCTTGCCGCCGAGCGCGGGCAGGCCGTCGCCAGCCACGTAGGTGACCCACGCCAGCATCATGTCGGCCGAGGCGGAGGCGGTTCCGGAGCTACGGCCAGGGGCCGACCCAAGCGCGACAGGCAACCGCTGCGGTCCACCGTCACCGCCGTAGGCCACCACTACGGCCCCGGTCACGATGACGACGGCCGCCAGCACGCCCCAGAGGGCGCGGCGACGAGGCCGAACGCCGACCGACACAGGCTGCAGGATCAGGTCCTCGCCGGAGGTGCTCGCGCTGTCGTCCACCATCTGCCTGCCTCCTGGATGACCGTGCCACCTCCTCAACGAGGTCGCACGGGTAGGACGTGTCAGTGGTGCCCGTTGGTTCCCGATGGGGTGCCGATGGCCACGTGGTTGTCGACCTCGACCACGCCCGCCACCGCCGCGGCGGTGCGCTCGAGGTCGAGTCGGCCGGTCTCATGGGGCACGATCCCTCGCAGGATGGCCGTGCCACCCTGCACCTCGACGGTGGGTTGCGGGAGGTGCCAGGTGCGCGGGGCGTGCGAGAGCTCGAAGCGAACCCGCTCGGCGAGGTCGCCCCTGTTGCCTCGGCGCTCGTCGATGAGTCGCTGGAGCGCCGCCCGAGCCTCTCGACCCGTCACCGGCGCGACGAGCAGGCCGACACCGACGCCGATTGCGAACAGGAAGATGCGCCGGTACCCGACGAGGCGGCCGGTGCGGTAGCCCGCCTTCACACCCAGCTTCGTGGTGCCCACACCGACCTTGGCCGGCAGGAAGATGAGTCGGAGCAACGTGAACATCCCCCGAGCGTAGACCCGCTCAGACGTCCGCGAAGAGGGCGTCGATGAACTCGTCCGGATCGAACTCGACGAGGTCGTCGGCCGTCTCGCCGAGGCCCACGAGCTTGATCGGGATGCCGAGGGTGGAATGGATGGCCAGCGCGATGCCGCCCTTGGCGGAGCCGTCGAGCTTGGTGAGCACCACGCCCGTGAGATCGACAGCGTCGGTGAACTGCTGCGCCTGCACGAGCCCGTTCTGACCTGTGGTGGCGTCGAGCACGAGGAGCACCTCGGTGACCTGGCCCGGATCGCGATCGGCCACTCGGCGCACCTTGCGCAGCTCTTCCATCAGGTTCACCTTGGTGTGCAGGCGTCCGGCCGTGTCGGCCAGCACCAGGTCGCTGCCGCGGGCGGCGGCGCGCTGCACGGCGTCGAAGATGATCGAGCTGGGGTCGCCGCCGTGCAGCGCGCCGCCGCCCGCGGCAGCGACCTGGTGCTGGCCGACACGGCCGGACGCCTGCACA
>JBKJSO010000444.1:0-15361 GCA_046595835.1 Acidimicrobiales bacterium
CCTTCGCGACCTTCATGGAGCTGAAGGTCACCGATGCGTTCCGACCGGAGTGGGAGCGCTGGGTGGGGTTCAGCCTGGCCCGGAGCACGGCGTTCGACACCGATTCCCTCGCCGCCACCCGCCCCATCGAGTACCCCGTGGTGTCACCGGCCGACGCCGAGGGGATGTTCGACGTCCTCACCTATGAGAAGGGCGCCGCCGTGGTGCGGATGCTCGAGCAGTACCTCGGCGAAGACCGCTTCCGGGCCGGGATCCGCAAGTACATGGCCTCGCATCGCTACGGCAACACAGAGACCACCGACTTGTGGGACGCCATCGAAGAGGCCACCGGTGAGCCGGTCCGGCGGATCATGGACTCCTGGATCTTCCAGGGGGGACATCCGATCGTGTCCGTCGCCGCCACTGGTGATGGCCGCGGCCTGCGCCTGAGCCAGGAGCGCTCCTGCTACCTCCCCGACGGGACCGACGACAGCCGCTGGGCCATCCCCATGCAGCTCCGCTACGGCACCCAGTCGGGTGCGGTCACCACCACCACGGCCCTGCTCGACGGCGAATCGCTCGACATCGAGCTGCCCGATCCCGTGGCCTGGGTGGTCGCCAACGTGGAGGGCCACGGCTTCTACCGGGTGCGCTACGCCGCCCCGCTGCGGGCCGCCCTCGTGGAGCGCGCCCAATCCGACCTCTCCGACGTCGAGCGCTACGGCCTCGTCGACGACACGTGGGTGGCGGTGCTGGCGGGCGTCACCACCGCCGAGGAGTTCCTCGCCCTCGCCGAGGGCTTCATCGCCGAGACCGACCTGGCGGTGTGGCGGCGCCTGCTGGGCGCGCTCGATCAGCTCGCGCGCCTGGTCGACGGTCCGGCGCTCGCAGCGCTCAGCGCTCGTGTCCGCGCCCTCGTCACGCCCGTTCTGGAGCGCCTGGGCTGGGACGGATCCGACGACGACACCGACCGCGACCGAGAGCTCCGCGGTGCGCTGATCGGTGCGCTGGCCACGATCGGAGACGACCCTTCTGCCCAGGCCCGGGTCGCCGAGCTGTTCGCTCGCTATCGCGCCGATGCCACGAGCGTCGATGCCAACGTCGCTGCCGCGGTCGTCCGAGCCACCGCAGTCCACGCCGACCAGGCCACGCTCGACGCCATCATCGCCGGGTTCCGCACCGGCTCCACGCCGCAGGAGGAGCAGCGGTACCTCTATGCGCTCGCAGACGTGCGCGATCCGACCCTGATGACCCAGGTGCTCGACCTCGCCATGACCCCCGAGGTGCGCACCCAGAACGCTCCCTTCCTCATCAGCGCCTGCATCGCTAACCCCCACAACGGCGCAGTCGCCTGGCGGGTCGTGCACGAGCACTGGGACGAGATGAACCAGCGCTTCCCCTCCAACAGCATCGTGCGGATGCTCCACGGCATCCGGTCCGTCACCGATCCCGCGCTGGCCGCCGACATCGAGGCCTTCCTCAACGAGCACCCCGTGCCGCAGGCCAAGCAGACCCTCCTGCAGCACCTGGAGCGCATGCGGGTGTCGGTGACCCTGCGCGAGCGCGAGGCCAAGCGACTCACCGGCCTCCTCGCCTGACCGCTCGATGGCACGGTCTCCCCGACGACCCCGGACCGACCTGACTCACACGAGGCTGAGGACGAGGCCGAACTGGGCGAGGTGATAGGTGACCATGATCACCAGACGGGCGTGGCGCGTCTCGCGCAGGAAGCGGTTCCAGGCGATGAGGGCGTCGCTGGCGTAGAAGCACGCCGCGCCGATCACAGCGGCCAGGTGGCGGGTGGCGATGGCGCTGGCGACCATCGCCGAGATGACCACCATGTAGGCGAGGACCGGGCCGGAGAGCTCGGGCTCCGGACCTGCTCGCACCCCGCGCAGCACCCGCGTGCCGATCACAGCGAGGGCGACGAGCACCAGCGCCGTGCCGAGCACGAGGCGACCCGCGTCGACCCCGTCGACCTGCATCCCGACGATGTACGCGATGTGGCCCAGCAGGAACGCACCCAGCCCGAACACGAAGAGGTCCTGCGGGAGCATGAGGAGCACGTCGCCGACGAGGCAGAGCGCGATCGCGATGAGGAACCACGTGCGCACCGCTGGCTGGTCGACGTCGAGCGTGGCGGCCGCTCCGAAGAGGATGACCATCGTGAGCGGCTTGCAGACGTACTCGAGGGCCTTGTTCCCGTGGAACACGGCGTGCCAGTCGCCGGACGCCACCACGAGCGCGAGGACCAGCAAGAGAAAGGAGGTGCCGGTCACTCGGCCCCCCGGGCGGTGGCGAGGGCATCGTCCCAGGCGGTGGGCTCCTCGACGAGGGCCCGCCAGCGCATCACCTTGGCCGGCTGGTTCATCCCGAGCACGCCGACGAGGCGGCCGCCGCGCCCGTAGAACGTCACGAAGCGACGCTCCTCGACGCTGCCCGACACGACCTCGACGAGGTCGTCAGGGCCCGCCCGACCCGCCAGCTGGACCTTGCGGTCGTACTGGTCCGACCAGAACCACGGCACGGGCGCGAACGCCAGGGCCGCGCCAGGGGCGGTGAGCAGCGTCCGCGCAGCGTGAGCACTCATCTCCACCGCGTTGTCCCAGTGCTCGACACGCATCACCTCGTCGAAGCGCACGTTGGGCCAGCGAGCGACATCGCCGGCCGCCACCACGCCCGGCGCGGCCAGGCACGTCTCGTCGCACAGCACCCCGTTGTCGATCGTGAGCCCGGATCCCTCGAGCCAGTCGGTGTTGGGCGTGACACCGATGCCCACCACCACGAGATCGACGTCGAGCACGGAGCCATCGGTGAGCCGCACCCGCTCGGCCCGATCGGTGCCGTCGATGAGCACGACGCCCACGCCGAGGCGCACATCGACGCCGTGGTCCCGGTGGAGGTCGGCCATGACGGCGCCCATCTGCGATCCGAGCCCGCGCTCGAGGGGCACGGGCAGGGCCTCGATGAGGCTCACGTCGATCCCGAGCCCGCGGCACGTGGCCGCCACCTCCGCGCCGATGAACCCGGCGCCGACGACCGCCACCCGACGAGGACCGGCCTCGAGCACGCCGCGGATGGCCAGGCAGTCGTCGAGGGTGCGCAGCGTGTGCACGCCGTCGAGGTGATCGGTGCCCGGCAGCCGCCGGGGCGACGCGCCGGTGGCGATCACCAGACCGTCGAAGGGAAGCCGCTCACCACCCCCGAGGAGCACGTTGCGCTCGGCCAGCTCCAGGCCCGTGGCGCTGGTGCCGAGGCGCCAGTCGAGCCCGAGGTCGTCGATCGTGCCGCTCGCCGGGTCGAGGGCCGTGGCCTCGGGTGGGCGCCGACCGGCCAGCACCTGCTTCGACAGCGGGGGTCGGTCGTACGGCCGGTGCGGCTCGTCACCCACGATGGTGATCGAGCCCTCATGCCCGAGGTGGCGCAGCTCCTCGGCGGCGCGGAAGCCGGCCAGCGAGGCGCCGACGATGACGATGCGGTCCCCGCCCACCGGGTTGGGTCAGCCCTCGATCGAGATGGCTTGCTTCGGGCAGCGGCGCACCGCTTCTTCGACCTTGGCCCGCAGCTCCTCGCCCGGCTCCTCCTGGAGCACGTAGAGGAAGTCGTCGTCGCGCACCTCGAAGACCTCGGGGGCGGCTTGCATGCAGAGTGCGTTGCTCTCGCACAGGTCGTAGTCGACGACGACGCGCATCGTGTGTCTCCTCAGGTCGGCGGTGGTCGTGATCCCGCCCGCGGAACCTACTCTGCCGGGGTCATGGCCCTGACCTCCGACACCTTGCGCCTGACCGAGGCGCGCCGCATCGCCCTGCAGGCCCAGGGCTTCAACGATCCACGGCCAAGCGGGCGGGTCGATCGGCGTCACTTCCGACGGGTGATCGAGCGGGTCGGGCTCGTGCAGATCGACTCAGTGAACGTCCTCACCCGCTCCCACGAGCTGCCGTTCCTCGCCCGCCTCGGCCCCTACCCGCGGCTCGCCCTCTCGGACTGGCTGTGGGGCGGCGGCGAGATGTTCGAGTACTGGGGCCACGAGGCGTCGCTCCTGCCGGTGGAGGTGCACCCGCTGCTGCGCTGGCGCATGCGGAACGACCACGCGTGGGGCGGCATGGTGACGGTCGGCGCCAAGCGCCCCACCCTCGTCCGCGACGTGTTCGACGCGGTCGCCCAGCGCGGTCCCGTCACGCTGGGCGAGCTCGAGCACCTGGGCGACGCGATCAAGCGGGGCAAGGCGACGCCCGGCAGCATGTGGAACTGGAGCGACGCCAAGAAGGCCGTGGAGCTCCTCTTCTGGAACGGCGAGGTCAGCGCGGTGCGTGACCCGGCGGCGTTCACACGCCACTACGTCCTGCCTGATCGCGTCCTGCCCGCAGGCGTGCTGGCGGCCCCCACCCCGGCCGACGACGACGCCCAGAAGGCGCTCCTCCTCCTCGCCGCCCGCAGCCACGGCGTGGGCTCAGCGCGCTGCCTGGCCGACTACCACCGCCTCAACATCGTGACGTCGCGCCGTCTGCTGGCCGAGCTCGTCGCCGATGGGGCCCTGCGCCAGGTGGAGGTGGACGGGTGGCGGCAGCCGGCCTTCCTGCACCCCGAGGCCCAGCTCCCCCGATGGGTGCGCGCCTCGGCCCTCCTGTCGCCCTTCGACTCGCTGATCTGGGAGCGGAGCCGCGTCGCGGCGCTGTTCGGGTTCCGGTATCGCATCGAGATCTACGTGCCCGCCGCCCAACGCGTGCACGGGTACTACGTGCTCCCCTTCCTGCACGACGGCGCCCTCGTGGCTCGGGTCGACCTCAAGGCCGACCGCCAGGCCGGGGCCCTGCGGGTGCGGGCCGCCCACGCGGAGCCCACCTTCGACGCCGACCGCTCGCTGCCCGTGCTGCGCGATCGGCTCGTCGAGCTGGCCGGCTTCCTCGGCCTCGACGACGTTCGGGTGGAGGCAAGAGGTGACCTGGCGCCCGCCCTCAACAGGATCTGTGGA
This sequence comes from Acidimicrobiales bacterium, assembly GCA_046595835.1. Lineage (GTDB taxonomy): Bacteria > Actinomycetota > Acidimicrobiia > Acidimicrobiales > VFJN01 > VFJN01. The sequence continues at coordinate 4,952 of JBKJSO010000444.1, forward strand.
GGCTGACGCTCGCCTGGCGAGCGAATCGCTCCACAGACGCCGTGGGGGCTACCCGCGGGTGAGCACGTCGACGCCCTCGGCCGTTACGAGCAGCGTGTGCTCGAACTGGGCGGTGCGGCGGCGATCGACGGTGACCGCGGTCCAGCCGTCGTCCCAGAGGTCGTGCTCCCAGGCGCCCATCGTGATCATCGGCTCGATGGTGAAGGTCATGCCCTCCTCCATCGGGGTGGTGAGGCGCGGCTCGTAGTAGTGCGGCACGTGCAGGTCGGTGTGGAACTGCGTGCCGATGCCATGGCCGACGAAGCTGCGCACGACCCCGAACCCGCTTCTCTCAGCGTGCTCCTGGATCGCCTTGCCGATCGCGTTGAACAGCGCGCCCGGACGCACCGTGACGATGGCCCGTTCGAGGCACTCGCGGGTGACCTCGATGAGCCGGCGGCTGGCGTCGTCGACGTTGCCGACCGCGAACGTGGCGTTGGTGTCGCCGTGCACGCCGTCGAGGAAGATGGTGACGTCGAGGTTCACGATGTCGCCGTCGACGAGGGCCCGGTCATCGGGGATCCCGTGGCAGATCACCTCGTTCACCGAGGTGCACAGGGACTTTGGGAACCCGCTGTAGTTGAGCGGGCTGGGGTAGCCGCCGCGGTCGATGCAGGCCTGGTGGCAGATGGCGTCGAGCTCGTCGGTGGTGACCCCCGGTCGGATCGCCGCCGCCGTCTCGGCGAGCACCTCGGCGGCAGCCTGGCCGGCCAGGCGCATCCGGGCGATCACATCCGGCGTCTGCACGGGGCTCTCCGGGATGCGCACGGGCTGACCGGAGTCGGCGTACGGGGGCCGAGGGATCTCGGCCGGCACCAGGCGCATGGGACTCAGACGCCCCGGACGAACGCGATCCGTGGCCGCCTTGTGGCATCGCTTGAACTTCTTGCCGCTCCCGCACCAGCACGGGTCGTTGGCTTTGAGCACACCGTGAGTGCTGGCGGTGACCGTCATGACGTCCAAGGCTACCGGCCGCCGGGAGCGTTGGTCCGTGCCACGATGGGTTCGATGACACCGCTGGAGCACCTGCCGCCCGTGGACATCGAGGTCATCGAGCTCGTCACCGTGCGACTCCCGTTGGCCACACCCCTGCGCTCCGCCGGCAGCCATCGCACCGGGCGCACGGTGCTGCTCGTCCACGTCGTGGCCGACGAGGCCGAGGGATGGGCGGAGTGCGTGGCCGAGGTGGAGCCCACCTACGCCCCCGAGTTCGTCGAGGGCGCGCTCCTGGTGCTCCGCCACCACCTGCTGCCTCGGGTATGGGCGGGACCGACCGGCGACGCGCTGGCCCTTCGGCCCGTGCTCGACGAGGTGCGAGGCCATCCGATGGCCCGGGCCGCGCTCGAGCTCGCGGTGCTCGACGCACAGCTCCGCGCGGCGGGGCGATCGTTGAGCACGTGGCTCGGAGCGACCCTCGCCTCGGTCGCCCCCGGCGCGTCGCTCGGCCTGCACGATCACGTCGCCGACCTGCTGGCCGAGGCCGACCAGGCCCTCGCCGCGGGAGCCGCTCGCCTGCGGGTGAAGATCGCCCCGGGGCGGGCCGCCGAGCCGCTCCTCGCCCTCCGCGCGCATGTGGGTCCGCAGCTCCAGCTCCAGGCCGACGCCAACGGTTCGTTCCGCGCCGGCCGCCCCGAGCACCTCACCGAGCTCGAGCGGCTCGACGGAGCCGAGCTGACCTGCCTCGAGCAACCGCTCGCGCCCGACGACCTCGTCGGTCATGCGCGGCTGGCCCTTCGGCTCCAAACACCGATCTGCCTCGACGAATCGGTCACCTCGCTCGCGTCGCTCGATGCCGCGGTGGCACTGGGAGCGTGCGGGATCTTGTGCCTCAAGCCGGGGCGCGTCGGCGGCTGGGTGGCGGCGCGGGACCTCCACGACCGCTGCGTCGAGCTGGGCCTCCCGGTATGGGTGGGCGGGATGCTCGAGACCGGCATCGGACGAGCGGCGAACCTCGCCGTGGCCGGGCTCCCCGGCATGGCGCTCTGCCCCGATCTCGATCCCCGCGGCCGGTTCCATCCCGACCTGGCCGACCCCCGCCTCCCCGGGGCCGACGGCAGGGTCGCCGTGCCCCACGATCCCGGGACCGGGGCCGCACCGGATCCGGAACTCCTCGTCGGGGCCAACATCGTGCGAACGTTGGCACCGTGATCCCGGTCGACCCCGCTGCCTCTGTCACCCTCGATGACGTGCGCGCCGCCGCGGAGCGCATCGCCGGGGCCGTGGAGCGCACGCCAAGCGCCCGCTCACAGACCCTTTCCGCGGTGCTCGGCGCCGACGTCACGGTGAAGTTCGAGAACCTGCAGTTCACGGCCGCCTTCAAGGAGCGCGGCGCGCTGAACAAGCTGCTCAGCCTGAGCGCTGACGACCGAGCCTGCGGCGTGGTGGCGATGTCGGCCGGGAACCACGCCCAGGCGGTGGCCCGCCACGCCACCCGCCCCGGCATCGACGCCACCATCGTGATGCCGGCCGCCACACCCTTCGTGAAGGTCCATCGCACCGAGGTGCTCGGCGCTCGAGTTGTGCTCCACGGGGAGGACCTCGCCGACGCCACCGACGAGGTGCACCGCATCATCGAGTCGGAGGGGCGCGTGTTCGTGCACCCCTACGACGACCCCGCGGTGATCGCCGGCCAGGGCACGGTGGCCCTCGAGCTCCTCGCCGACCACCCCGACCTCGACGCCCTCCTCGTGCCGACGGGCGGCGGCGGCCTGATCGCCGGCATGTCCGTGGTGGCGCGGGCGCTGCGGCCGGACATGACGATCATCGGCGTGCAGAGCGACCGCTGGCCCTCCATGCTGGCGGCCACCACGGGTCAGCACCTCGCGGTGGGGGGCGCCACCATCGCCGAAGGGATCGCCGTGCCGGTCCCTGGCACGCTCACCTCCCGACTCATCAAGCAGAACGTCGACCAGATCGTCACGGTCTCCGAGGAGTCGTTCGAGGAGGCGGTGAACCTGCTGCTCGAGATCGAGAAGGTGGTGGTGGAGGGCGCCGGTGCGGCGGGCATCGCTGCGCTGCTCGAGCACCCGACCCTGCTCGCGGATCGTCGTGTCGGCGTGGTGCTCAGCGGCGGCAACGTCGACCCGCGCCTCCTGGCCTCGGTGATCATGCGCGGCCTCGTCCGCTCGGGCCGGCTGACCCGGCTCCAGATCCAGATCCCGGATCAGCCCGGTGTGCTCGGCCAGGTCACCACGATCATCGGCAAGGCCGGGGCCAACATCGTCGAGATCGTCCACGATCGGATGTTCCTCGACGTGCCGGCCCGCTCCGCCGAGCTCGACGTCGTGATGGAGACCTTCGACCACGAGCACGTGGAGCGCGTCATCGCCGCCCTGGCCGCCCTGGGGTTCGCGGCCCAGGTCGGCGAGGTCACCTTCGGCCCCCGCTGACAACGCTCATGGCGCGCGTCAGGCTCCCCAGGTTCAGTCGAGCAGCGACGCCCGGAGGCGCGCGACCGTGTCGTCGCTGACACCGAGGTGCTCGGCCAGGCCGTGCATCGAGCCGTAGCGCTCGTCGACGGCATCGAGGAAGCCCGCCATGGCCTCGGCGGGGGCCTCGAGGTACTCGGGGGGCTGGCTCGTCATCGCATCGAGGGCATCGGGGTACTCGAGGGTGAGCCAGTCGACGAAGGCCGCCATCGCACCTGCGGTGGCGTGGTAGTCGGCCACGATCTCCTCGCGGGTCACGTCGCACAGGCCGAGCAGCACGGCGGCGACCACTCCGGTGCGGTCCTTGCCGGCTGCGCAGTGGAACAGCGCCGGCTGGCCCTCGGCCACGAGGCCGACGATCTCGGCCAGCGACTCGGCGCCGTCGGTGAGCATGTCGACGTAGCGGTCGCGGAGGAAGTCGGCGGCGCCGGTGGTGGCCACCAGCTCGTCGTCGGACCAGATCCGCCTGATCATCGGCAGCGAGTGCCACTCGACGGGGTGCTCCTCAACCGGGAACCGGCCGCTGCGCCCGATCTCGCCGGCCGTGCGCAGGTCGATCACGGTGTGCAGGCCCAGGCTGCGGGCCGCCTCGAGGTCGTCGCCACTGAGGCGGTGCACGCCATCGCCCCGGAACAACCGGCCGCGGCGCACGGCCCTGCCGTCGTCGGTGCGCAGGCCGCCGAGATCGCGCACGTTGAACACGAGCCGGAACGAGATCGTGCGATCGAGGGCGGTGGAGTCGGGGGCGAACCCGTCGGGGGCCGTGGTCACGAACAACGACGCTACCGGCGTGCCGTGACGATCCGGCGCCTCGGGCGTGGCCGGTAGGTGACCATCGGGTGGACGGCGGGTGTCGCCGCCGCGCAGACTCGGCGCCATGTCGATCCGGGGGCGAGCGGTGATCGTGGGTGCGTACGAGCACCCCCGTCGGGAGATCCCCGACCGCACGATCGCCCAGATCCACCACGAGGTCGCGGTCGGCGCCCTCACCGATGCCGGGCTCACGTTCGCCGACGTCGACGCCTACTTCTGCGACAGCACCGCCCCCGGCTTCGGTCCGGTGTCGATGGCAGAGTACCTCGGGCTGGCGGCTCGCTACGTCGACTCGACGGAGACCGGCGGCAGCTCCTACCTGGCCCACGTCGGCCACGCGGCCGCGGCCATCGCGGCGGGCAAGTGCCGGGTGGCCCTCATCACGCTCGCCGGGCGGCCCCGGACCGGCGGCGCCATGCCCGGCGGTGCCCAGCGCATGATCGACTCGCCCGAGGCGGGCTTCGAGCAGGTGGGCATCTCGAGCCCGGTGGGCAACTACGCGCTGACCGCCTCTCGGCACATGCACGAGTTCGGCACCACGAGCGAGCAGCTGGCCTGGATCAAGGTGGCGGCGTCGGAGCACGCGCAGCACAACCCCCATGCCCTGCTGCAGAAGCCGGTGACGGTCGACGAGGTGCTCGGCTCGCCGCTGGTGGCCGACCCGCTCCACCGGCTCGATTGCTGCGTGGTGACCGACGGCGGGGGTGCGCTCGTGGTGGTGCACCCCGACGTCGCCCGCAGCCTGGGTCGCGTCGGCGCCACGCTCCTGGGCCACGGCGAGGCCCTCAAGCACACCGACGCCGGACGCATCGATCTCACCTACTCCGCTGCGCGCTGGAGCGGACCGGCCGCCTTCGCCGAGGCCGGCGTCACCCCTGACGACATCCAGTACGCCTCCATCTACGACAGCTTCACGATCACTGTGCTCATCGCCCTCGAAGACCTCGGGTTCTGCGAGAAGGGGCGCGGCGGAGCCTTCGTCGCCGACGGCGCGCTGCGCAGCCCGGGCGGTCGGCTCCCGTTCAACACCGATGGCGGCGGGCTCTGCAACAACCACCCCGCCAACCGAGGTGGCATGACCAAGGTGATCGAGGCGGTGCGCCAGCTCCGTGGCGAGGCCCACCCCGCCGTGCAGGTACCCGGCTGCGAGCTGGCCATCGCCCACGGCACCGGTGGCGCGCTGTCCACGCGCCACGGCAGCGCCACGCTCGTGCTGGGGGCGTTCGCGTGAGCGACCTTCCCACCTACGCGCCGCCGTTCAACCCCGAGGCGGAGCCGTTCTGGACGGCGGCCTCGGAGGGCCGGCTCGTCTTGCCTCGCTGCGACGCCTGCGGCCACCACGTCTGGTACCCGCGGAGCTGGTGTCCGGTCTGCGGCAACGAGGCCGTCACGTGGACCCAGCTCACCGGACAGGGCACCGTCTACGCGGTCACCGTTCTGCACAAGGCCATGGGGCCATGGGCCGGCGCGGCCCCCTTCGCGGTCGCCTACGTGGAGCTCGCGGAGGGCCCGCGCATCCTCGCCAACGTGCTCGCCGACGATCCTGCCACCGTGCGCATCGGCGACGCGGTCCACGCCACCTTCGTCCGGATCGCCGACCCGCCCGAGGGCGCACCCGCCCAGGCCGTCCTGCGGTTCGAGCCGGACTGACGACGGTGGGCGACCGGCCGCTCGAGATCTCGTGGTTCGCGCCGTCGTGCTGGGGCGACACCGCCCTGTTGGGTGTGGACGACCCACACCGCCGGGCCACCTTCGCGTACAACGCCAAGGTCATCCGCCGCGCCGACGACTTGGGGTTCCGCAACGTGCTCATCCCGTCGAGCTTCGTGCCGGGCATGGACCCCTGGACCCTCGCCGCGTCGCTCGGCCCGCTGACCGGCACCACGCGCCTGCTCCCAGCCGTGCGCGTCGGCGAGTTCGACCCGCCGATGTTCGCCCGAGCCGCCAAGGGCCTCCAGCAGGCCATGGGCGGGCGGCTCACCGTCAACATCATCTCGAGCGAGCTGGCCGGCGAGACGCTCGGCTCAGCCGACCGCTACCGCCGCACGGCTGAGGCGATGGCTCTGCTCAAGGCCTTCTGGCACGACGACCACGTGCGCCACGACGGCGAGTGGTGGCGTTACGACCTGCCTACCGAGGCCACCCGTACCCGCACCCCGCCTCCCCTCTACTTCGGTGGCACCTCGGAACCCGCCCGGGAGGTTGCGGCGGAGCACGCCGACTGCTACCTGATGTGGATCGAGACGCTGGACTCGATCGGCGACCTCGTCGCCGACCTGCGCGAGCGCGCCGCCCGACACGGACGCGAGCTGCGCTTCGGCCTGCGCACGCACGTGATCGTCCGCGAGACCGAAGCCGAGGCCCGCGAGGCGGCCGCCCACCTCGTCAGCGGCCTCGACCCGGACATCGGCCGTCGGCTGCGCGAGAGCTCGCACGATCACACGAGCGAGGGCGTGCGCCGTCAGGACGTGCTGCGCGGCGCCGCCGGCGACGACGGGTTCGTGGAGGAGGCGCTCTGGACCGGGATCGGCGTGGCCCGCAGCGGTGTGGGCGCCGCCATCACCGGCAGCGCTGATCAGGTGGAGGCCAAGCTCCGGGCCTACGCGGCGCTTGGGATCGACTCGTTCATCCTGTCGGGCTACCCCCTCGACGACGAAGCCGAGCGGGTGGCCCGGCTGGTGCTCCCCCGCTTCCGGCTCGGCTACCTGAGCTGATCGCTCGGTACGGTGATGGCAACCCTCTGGAGGTCTGATGTCTGATCAGTCGACGCCCGCCCCGCATGCCGGTGACCGCATCCCGCTGGCGGGATCGGACGTCGGCATCCCTCCGATGGGGGTCGGCACGTGGGCCTGGGGCGACCGCTCGACGTGGGGCATGGGTGGCTACGACGCCGACCTGACCTTGACGTCGATCCATGAGGCCTGGGACGCCTGCTTCGAGGCCGGGGTGGTGCTGTTCGACACGGCCGAGGTGTACGGCAAGGGCGAGAGCGAGCGGATCATCGGCAAGCTCCTCGCCGAGGACCCGGCCCGTCGTTCGCAGGCCATCGTGGCCACCAAGTTCATGCCCTCACCGTGGAAGGTTCGGGTCACGACGGACCTGGTCGCCGCCCTGCGGGCGTCGCTCGAACGTCTCGGGCTGCCGGCGGCCGACCTCTACCAGCTCCACGGACCGATCTCGCTGCGCTCGCACAGCGCCCTCGCCGACGCCCTCGCCACCGCCCACGGCGAGGGCCTCCTGAAGGCCGTCGGCGTGTCAAACTACTCGGCCAAGGAGATGCGCTCGATCGCGGCTGCGCTGGCCGAGCGCGGCATGCGCCTCGCCACGAACCAGATCGAGTACTCGCTGCTGCGCACCCTGCCCGATGCCTCGGGCCTGCTGGCCTGTTGTCGTGAGCTCGGCGTGGTGCCGCTCGCCTACTCCCCCATCGGCCAGGGCCGTCTCACGGGGAAGTACTCCGCCGCCAACCCGCCGCCGGGGAACCGGAGCTTCTCGAACCACCCCATGGAGCAGGTCGACACCATCGTCGCCGCGCTGCGCCGCATCGGCGAGGCCCACCACGGTCGCACCCCGAGCCAGGTCGCGCTCGCCTGGCTGATCGCCAAGGGCGCCGTCCCCATCCCCGGCGCCAAGAACCGGCACCAAGCCGAGGAGAACGCCGGTGCGCTCGGGTGGCAGCTCACAACCGACGAGCTGGGCGCCCTCGACGCCGCCTCCCTACCTGGCCGCCGCACCCTGCAGAGCCGCATCTGGCAGCACGGCTGAGAGCCGAACCCGAAAGCCCCTGGGCGCTCCTCGTCTGGGCGAAGCGGCTACGGCTGGTCGCGGAGGGCGTTGAGCATCGCGATGCTCGACTCAAGCACCTTGTCCCCCGTGCAGCGATCGATGGCGTAGGAGTCCTCGTAGTTGACGATGAGGTATCCGCCCGCGTAGAAGCCGAGGCCTTGCTGGCCTACCGGGTTGATCTCGAAGGACTGCGGCATGTAGCCGAGCGCGTCGTTGGCCTGCGCGAGCGGCATCGTGATGACGCCGGACTTCTCCTTGATGGTGTTGGTGGCGTTTGCGAACACCTCGCCCGGCGCCGCTGTGAGCGCGAACTGGTTGCCGATGCGCACCGCGGTGGCGGGCAGCTCGACGGTGAACGCCGATGCCGAGACGCAGGGCGCAGTGTCGGGCGTCTTACCCGTCCGAATCGTCGACGGAGTGGTCAGGAACTTGCGGTCGAAGAACCCCGGAAGGCCGAGGGCGGTGAGCGGCACGTTGGTGGCCGGTTGGTTCCAGACCTCGCGCTGGACCCGGATGTTGGTGTCGGTGAGGAGCGTGCCCTGACCGCGGTCGGGGACGAGGTTCGCGAGCTTTGCTCCCATCTGCGTGCCACCGCTCGTCGACATGTTGCCGAGGCCGGTCATGAAGTGCAGGCCGATGCCCCCGAAGCGCGTCTCGAGGCCCTTCTCGAACACACCGACCCAGTCAGAGCTCGCCGTGCCGTTGTTGGTGCCCTTGGTGGTCGGGTGGGCGGCGTAGGCGCCGACCGTCGCGATGACGTTCTTGCCCTTGGGGTCGGTTGCCCGCAGCCAGGTGATCTGCTGCTCCTCGGCCGAGCGGTAGGTGTCGCGGCGCTCGCTGTTCTCGTCGCGTGCCTCCACCTCACCGACCTCGATCTTCGCCGGCGCCATGTTCTTCACGGCGTCGCGGACCGACGTCTGGATCGCCTCGGTGACCTGGGTCATGTACCAGTCGGGCACGAAGCCCCAACCGCCGATGAGGTCGGGCCCCGCGTGCGAGTGTGTCGCCGCCATCACGAAGTTCTTCGGGTCGATGTGGAGCTCGGTGCCGAGGTCTTCGCCCAGCTGCTTCGAGCCGCACCGAGCGCACTTGCTGTTGTAGTCCCAGAGGTAGCCCTCGGCGTCGATGACGGTGAGGACGAGGGTGTCGACGCCGTCACCGATGGCGACCGACCGGACCCACAGGCCGGGATCCGTCTCGAAGTCGACGGCGGGGTTCGCCGGGCCGATGCCGAAGCCGCCCATGTAGATGCAGTTCGGGTTCTCAGGCCACGGCGACCCGGCGTCGGCGAGGTGGTCGACCTCCTCGTTCGTGTTCGTAGCGATCTGCTCGAGGACGGTCTGGTCCATCTTCCGGCACTTCGCCGGGTCGTGCTCCCAGGTGCCGCCGTAGTCGTTCGGGCGGGGGTACATCGAGACCTTGGCTGCACCGACCCGCGTTCCGGTGGGTGCGACCTGTGTCGTGCCGTGGTTGGGTGACGTCAGGGTCTGAGCCCCAGCGGCCGTGTCGGACGCAGTGGTGGCGGGGACAGGCGGCTTCGGATCGCCGCCGATCGGGCCGATGGCGATGCCGGCCCACGCGGAGCTGATGAGGGTGACGCCGGCAATGACGCCGGCTGCTGCGATCCGAGGGAGCTTCACGAGATCTGGACCTCTTGGTTCAAGGGTTGGTGCTACGGGTAAGGCGTCGCGCGATCAGTGCGCTCACGGCGATGGCGAGCAGCGCCGCAATGGCAGTGACCAGCAGCGGACGAGACGAGGAGACCGGAACGGTCGGAAGGGCGCCGGCGCCCGGTTTGGCCGACAAGCCACCAGCGACCCGAGCGGCCGCGGCTGCCTGCGCAGTGACCGAGCCGTCGGCGCCGATAGCGTACGACGAGGCGTTGATCTCACCCCATGTGTCGCGCACAGCGCCGGTGGCGATGCGAGCGTGCTGCACGGCGACGAGGTTGGTGTCCGCCACCCAGCGCCCGCCCACGAGCGTCGCCTTCACCGAGCGCACCACGTGCTGCGCTCGGTTGAGCACCTCGACCGTGGCCGATGCGACCTTGCCGGTCGTCGCCCACGGTCGGAATGAGCACGTCTTGCAGAAGCCGTTCGGCCCAGTGTCGCCGACGAAGGGCAGCGGCGACTCGTAGGTGCGCGGGTAGGTGATCGGGTCGACGACGAACGACACGTCGCCGCCGGCGACCGCGATGTCGCTGATCGTGATGCCGTCCCACGGTGTGACCGCGAAGCCATCGGACTCAAGGTGGTACGGCTTGTTCACGCCGCCCTTGCGGATGGCGCCGTCGACGACGAAGCGGTAGGTGCCGTTCGGCGTCTGGCCGAGCCGTGCCGGCGCG
>JBKJSO010000172.1:0-4215 GCA_046595835.1 Acidimicrobiales bacterium
TTGGTAGTTGAAGAATGTCTTGACGACGCGCGTGAGGCAGGACCACGTCATCACCTGGCCTTGTCGGATCAGATAGCTGTCCCCGGGCCGATAGGTCTCGCTGCTGCCGGCCTCATCCGTCAACGTCACCTCGCCCTCGAGGATCGTCGCGTGCTCGGTCGAGGGAAACGCGTTCGCTGACCCGAGAGCGACGAACGACCCCTCGTCGATCGGGGATCCGGGCGTGTACTTCACCTGACTGCGTTCTGACATTGCGTGCACGCTTGTGCCCCCCGTCGCGACATGATCCGTGTTGTCGAGTGTGGCACGCCCGGGTACCCCGGCCTCGGCGGTCCAGAACGCGTCCTCCACGTCCACCTCCAGCGGCTTGTCCCAGAACTCGACCAGGCGGCCGTCGACAACGCCTCATCCCACGAGCCGTCCGTCCGGGGACGGCAGCGGGAGGTTCGCCACCAGCAGCGCGGCCAGGTGACGTCGCGAGCGGGACGAGCGGGACGGTCGTGGTGGGTGCGACGTCAAGCTGGCGGGCGAGGCGCTGCCATGGACCGCGTCCTAGGGCGACGCCGAGCGGCAAGCCGAGGGCCCCAACTGCGCCGAGGGAGGGCCGCGGTGGTGGCAGCACGGTCCATCTGCGGGGTGCTCACACCCTTGGCACGCGGCCGGTCGCCGGTTTCAATCACCCGGTGCAGAGAAACCTGACGTCGGGGGCGCCATGACCGTCGTGGCGAGCTGGCTTCGCCACGGGTTCCGGCACCGATGGCTCTCGCTCGTCGTACTGGGGCTCCTTGTCGCGGTCGCAACGACGATGGTGCTCACGGCCTCGGCAGGCGCGCGGCGAGGTGAGAGTGCCGTCGATCGGCTGCTATCCATCACCGAGCCCGCCACCGCCGTCGTCCTCCCGAACCAGCCCGGATTCGACTGGGCCGCCGTTCGGAAGCTCCCCGAGGTCGAGGCCGTGACGACGTTCCCGGCGTACACGAGTCTCACGTTCGCGGGGATCGGCGACGGAGGGCTCACCGCGTTCGTCCCAGCTGACTCGGAGGCAATGCGCACGATCGAGCGGCCGGTCGTGCTCGAAGGCCGGTTGGCGGACCCAGCTCGTGCCGACGAGGCCGTCATCACGCCTGACTTCGTCGCCACCTCTGGAAAGGGCGTTGGTGACTCACTGACCATGGAGCTGCTGACGCCGGCCCAGGCCGACGCCAACTTCGTCGCGGGCGAGGTGGGCGCACCGGCGGGACCGCGTGTGCAGCTCCGCATCGTCGGCGTGGTTCGCTCATTCTGGTACGTCGACGGCGTCGGCGGCCCGGGCAGCGTGATCCCCTCGCCCGGCGTCGTCGACCGGTACCGGGCCAACCTCCTGGGATCGTCGGATGGTGCGCCCCTCAATGCGCTGGTACGCCTTCGACAGGGCGAGCGCGATCTGCCGGGCTTCCGCAGGCATCTCTCGAGCGTTAGCGGACGGCCCGACATCGACGTCCTGGACCGAGGCGACGCCGCCCGCCACGCCCGTGACGTCATCGCCTTCGAGAGCGAATGCCTGCTGGCGTTCGGCCTCGCGGTGCTGCTGGCCGCCGCGGTGGTCATCGGGCAGGTGTTGGCACGCCACGCTGCCTCGGTCGTCCCTGAGCTGCACACCCTCCGCGCCTTAGGTGTGACGGCGCGACAAGCCGTGATGTGTGGTGCTGCGGGGCCGGGGGCGGCGGTGGTGACCGGCACAGCGGCGGGAGCTCTCGGAGCGGTGGTGGCGTCGCGTTGGCTGCCGTTCGGCGCGGCCGCCAACCTCGAACCGAAACCTGGTGTGGACATCGACTGGCTCGTCCTCGGCATCGGCGGCCTCTTGATCGCCCTGGTCGGCATCGGGGCGGCGGCAGCTGCCCTCCGGCGCGGCCTGGCGATGGCGGGCCGCCCAATGCTCGGACGTCGGTCATCTCTGGCTGGGGCCTGCGCCAGCGCTGGGGCTCCGGTTCCGCTCGTGGTCGGCGTGGCGTTCGCCCTCGACACCACGAGCAGTGACTCGAGGCAGGTGCCCGCTGCGCTACTCGGAGCGATCACCGGCGTCGCCGGGCTCGTCGCCGCGCTCACGTTCTCCGCGGGCGTAACGGATGCCGCGACGCACCCCGAGCGATTCGGTCAGGACTACCAGCTTGAGGTGATCTTCGGGGTCGACGGGCAGGACTTCGCCCCGTCCGGTCCCGCCCTCGACAGCCTGGCGGCCGAACCCGACGTCGCTGGGATCAACGACCTACGAGTTGGGGCCGGTCGATCTGGAGCGATCTCGGTGCTGACCCACACGTACGACCCTGTCCGGACGCCGGTACCGATCGTCCTGACCAGCGGTGCCGCCCCCGCAGGTGATGACGAGGTCGTCCTCGCTCCGGCCACAGCAGTACAGCTCGGCGCCGAAGTCGGCGGCTCCGTGCCCGTGACCGGTGATGTCGGCACCCGGCAGCTCCGGGTCACGGGCATCGGCTTCGCCGTGGAGAGCTCCACGAGCGACTACGACCACGGCGCATGGGTGAACCGGCCCGGCTACGACCGGCTGTTCACCGGCTTCAAGGAGCACAGTGCGCTGATCGCGCTCCGCCCCGGCATCGATCCCACCGCTGTGATCCGTAACCTCCACGCCAGCCCAACCGAGATTGTCCAGAACCTCCTCGTGATAGCTCCGTTCCTTCCGCAGCAGATCGGCGAGATCAAGAACGTGCGGGTGCTGCCAACGGTCCTCGGCGCGTTCTTGAGCCTGTTGGCGTTGGCCACGATCGCCCACACGCTGGCAACCGGGATTCGGCGCCGCAGTGGCGACCTCGCAGTGCTCCGGGCAGTGGGCATGACGACGAGGCACTGCCACCTCATCGTCAACACCCAAGCCACCGTGATCAGCGCAATAGGCCTGCTGGTAGGGGTGCCAACCGGCCTCGCAATGGGTCGCGTCCTCTGGCGCGTCGCCGCCGACCAGACGCCGCTGCGCTACCAGGCCCCGCAGACAGCACTGCTCGTCGCCTTGGTCATCCCAGTCGCGCTGATCATCGCCAACCTGTTGGCCATCTGGCCCGGGGCCCGCGCCGCCCGCCTGCGGCTCGACCAGTACGCCCGAGCCAGCTGACCTCCAGCGACTGGCTGGCAGGTGATGGCGGCGAGTCGGTCGACGGTGCTCCCGACCCAGCGCGTCGAACACCCGGACCATGCTCTCGGCGGACACCAGGTTGGGGTCCAGGGCGGCGATGAACCGGGTGGTGTCGGCCCCGCGGAGGAAATGGGGAGCGAGCTTGGTGTACAGCTCGATGAGCTCAGCGTCGCTCGCCGGTTGTGTCCCCAATAGCTCTAGGACCTCGGCGGGGGGCGGCCGAGGGCCGACGTCAGTCGACGGAGATGCGGGCCATGAGATCGGCCTTCTGCTCTTCGAAGTCCTCGAAGCTGAGCTTCTTGGCGTCGAACAGCCGGTGGATCTCCTCGACGCGAGCGAGCAGCTCGGCGGCGGACATCTCGGTGCCCGGCTCGGCGGGGGCCAGCTCGGTCAGCTCGTCGCTGAGCTCCTCATCGGGGCCCTTGTCGAGACGCTTCTCGCGCTTCGCGGCGGCCTTCGCCTTCTTCGCCCGGTCGCGCTGGAGCTTCTCGAAGCTCGTCCGTTGAGCGGCCATGTGCGTACTCCTTCCGACTCCGACAACCTGCCGTCATCGTTCTGGTCGACCTGTCGAGGGGGCATGCCGTGGCGGTCGACCTGACCAAAAGCATGACGGAGCCGCCGGCACAAGTGCCGGCGGCTCCGATCAGCAGAACCTTGGGTCAGATGACCCGGACGTTCTGGGCTTCCTCACCCTTGCGGCCGGGGGCCACGTCGAACTCGACCTGCTGACCCTCTTCGAGGCTCTTGTAGCCGTCGCCCGAGATGTTGGAGTAATGAACGAAGACGTCGTCGCCCTGCTCACGAGAGATGAAGCCGTAGCCCTTCTCGTTGTTGAAAAACTTGACGGTGCCGGTAGCCATTGCACTTGCCCTATCTATCTGCGAGCAAGTCCCACTGACCTCCTCGTTCGGACCAGCATAGAGAACAGTCGGCGCGCGTGACACAAATCGTCGGCGTGACCCCGACGGAAGAGGCCTCACAGCTGCGCGCGGAGGGTGAGCGAACCTTCTCAAGTCCCCCTCTGATGCGCCGATGAACGTAGTGCACCCGCAAGCTGTCGCGTCCGCGCGCGGCACGGGGGTGACGGC
>JBKJSO010000389.1:0-6343 GCA_046595835.1 Acidimicrobiales bacterium
TTTGGGCGCGATCCCAGAGCGGCGCACGGTTCTGGAAACGCATCGTGATCCGCCGCAGCGGGCGAATGAACGATCCAACCATCCGCGCCGTCGTGGACGAGACAATCGTGCCCGGCGGACGCTGATAAAAGGGTGCAAAGCGATCAGGGAAGCCCGGCATCGTGCAGCCAATGCAGATGCCGCCGACGTTGGGGCACCCGCCCACGCCGTTGATCCACCCCCGCTTGGGGACGTTGCAGTTGACCACCGGGCCCCAGCAGCCCAGCTTCACGATGCACTTCGGCGAGCCGTACTCCGTCGCGAAGTCGCCCTGCTCGTAGTACCCGGCCCGGTCACAGCCTTCGTGCACGGTGGCGCCGAACAGCCACTGCGGCCGCAGCGCGTCGTCGAGCGGGATCATCGGGGCCTGGCCGGTGGCCTGGTAGAGCAGGTAGAGGATCGTCTCGGAGAGGTTGTCGCCCTGCACCGGGCAGCCTGGCACGCACACGATCGGGATGCCGGCCTTCGACTTCCAGTCCCATCCGAGGTAGTCAGGCACGCCCATCGCGCCGGTGGGGTTGCCGGCCATGGCATGGATCCCGCCATAGGTGGCACAGGTGCCCACGGCGAGCACCGCCAGCGCCTTGGGAGTGAGGCGATCGAGCCACTCGCTGGTGGTCATCGGCTGGTCGGTGTCCGGGTTGTTCCCGAACCCGCACCAGTAGCCCTCACGCTTGATCGCTTCGTTGGGGATCGAGCCCTCCACGATCAGCACAAACGGCTCCAGCTCCCCGCGGTCGGCCTTGAAGAACCACTCGAGGAAGTCGTCGGCGCCACCATTGGGGCCGCACTCGAAGTCGATGAGCGGCCAGTGCACGGCGATCTTCGGCAGGCCGGGGAGGGCGCCGAGGGCGATCTCCTCGATGCTGGGTTGCGTGGCGCCCGTGAGGGCGACGGAGTCGCCATCGCAGCTGAGGCCGGCGTTGATCCACAGGACGTGGATGACAGGTTCCTCCGGCGGCGCAGGTGTGGTCGCGGACACGAGTGGACCTCCCCCGCGCAGGGAAGGGCGGGCGTCCCCTGCGCCGCATCAGACTGCACCGATCGGACGATGGCGTAAATGGGTGCATTCCCCAACTAGCCGTCAGCGGTCGTGGCGGCGGCGACGGCGGCCTGACCGATGCTGATGCCACCGTCGTTGGGCGGCACGACCCGGTGCACGAGCACCTCGAGGTCCGCCTTGACGAGCGCCTGCTCCACCACCTCGCTCAGGCGCACGTTCTGGAACGCACCCCCGCTCAACGCCACCGTGCGCAGGCCGTGCTCCCGGGCGACATCGATGGCCGCCACGGCCGCGGCACGCCCCAGCGACTCGTGGAACCCTGCCGCCAGCAACGCCGGCACGGTGCCGGCCGCGCTGCCGCGCACCAGGGCAGCCACCAGCGGGCGCGGGTCCATGATCACCATCCCGCTTTGACTCCGGCCGACGTCGACCGGGTACCGAGGCGCCTCACCGCGGGGCACGGAGCGGGCCAGAGCCTCGAGCTCCACGGCGGCCTGCGCCTCGTAGGTCACGCTCGGGCGCAGGCCGAGCAGCGACGCCACCGCGTCGAACAGCCGCCCGATGCTCGTGGTGATCGGGCCGGTGGCGCGCACCACGAGATCGAGCACCGCCGGCCGGCGCGGGTCGTCGAAGCCATCCTCCACCCCCGCCTGGTGCGCCCACGCCAGGCCCATGCGCCACGGCTCGCGGATGGCCGCGACTCCACCAGGCATCGCGATCGGCGCGAGGTGCCCGACTCGTTCGAACCCACGCAGGTCGGCGACGAGCAGCTCACCTCCCCACAGCGTGCCGTCGGGTCCGTAGCCAAGGCCGTCGAAGGCCAGACCGAGCACGGGCCCGGCCCGACCGTGCTCAGTCAGGCACGAGGCGATGTGGGCGTGGTGGTGCTGGACGGCCACCGCGGGCAGGTCGAGGTCGGCGGCGAGCTTGCTGGAGAGGTACTCGGGGTGCAGGTCATGGGCCACCAGCTCGGGCACGACGCCGTAGAGCGCGCTGAGGTGATCGATGGCCTGACGGAAGGATCGGTAGGTGGCCAGGTGCTCGAGGTCACCGATGTGGTGGCTGGCCACCACATCGGTGCCCACCGTGACGGCGACGGTGCTCTTCAGCTCGGCTCCCACTGCCAGGATCGGACGCGTGGCACCGACGACCAAAGACAGGGGCTGCGGCGCGAAGCCGCGCGACCTCCGCAGCACCTGGGTGCGACCCGACGGGGCGGCTCGCACAACGGAGTCGTCGCAGCGGATGTGGATCCCGCGGTCGTGACCGAGCACGCCGTCGACGAGGGTCGCAAGCCTCGTCGAGGCGTCGTCGTCGTCGTGGGCGATCGGTTCGTCGCTCAAGTTGCCGCTCGTCATCACCAGAGGACGCCCGACGTCGCGCAGGAGGAGGTGGTGCAGGGGCGAGTAGGCGAGCAGCACGCCGAGGTCGGGTAGGCCCGACGCGACGCCCTCAGCCACGGACGCGCCCGCACGCCGCGGCGCGATCACGATCGGACGACCCGGCGAGGTCAGCGCGGCGACGGCCGCCTCGCTGAGATCGCACAGCTCCCGCGCCCCAGCGAGATCGGCGACCATGACCGCGAAGGGCTTGTCGTCGCGGGCCTTCCGCCGTCGGAGCTCACCGACCGCCACGTCATCTGCGGCATCCACGGCTAGGTGGAACCCCCCGATCCCCTTCACGGCCACGATCTGACCCGCCCGCAGCGCGGTCCCTGCGGCCCCCAGCGCCGCCTCCCCGTCGAGGGCCGGTCCGATCGAGCCCGGCACCGCCCACCGCAGGCGCGGACCGCAGACCGGGCAGGCGTTGGGCTGGGCGTGGAACCGTCGGTCGCCAGGGTCGTCGTACTCCGCTTGGCAGTTGGCGCACATCGCGAAGTCGGCCATCGTGGTAGCCGGGCGGTCGTAGGGCACGGAGCGCACGATCGTGTAGCGGGGCCCGCAGTCGGTGCAGTTCGTGAAGGGATAGCGGTGTCGGCGGTCGGTCGGATCGTCCACCTCGGCGAGGCAGGCGCCGCAGGTGGCTGAGTCGATGCTCACCGGCGCGGTGGGCGAGCCCGCCGCGCCGCTGGCCACGATGCCGAACCCCACGCCACCCACGGGCGGGACGGCGACGGCGTGCACGGAGCCGACCCGCGCGAGCGGCGGCGGGTCCTCGGTCAGCAGGCGGGTGACCTCCAGCACGGCGGCTTCGTCGCCCTCGAGCTCGATCAGCACGCCGGCGCTGTCGTTCTGCACCCAACCGCTCAGCTCGAGCCGCGTGGCGTGGCGGTACACGAACGGGCGGAACCCCACGCCCTGCACGGTGCCCGTGACCCGGATCTGGTGGCGAACCGTCGGCCCATCAGGCGCGGTGGCGCAGTGGGGCACGGGTGCCCTCAGCAGATCC
The DNA here is from genome assembly GCA_046595835.1 of Acidimicrobiales bacterium. Taxonomy (GTDB): domain Bacteria; phylum Actinomycetota; class Acidimicrobiia; order Acidimicrobiales; family VFJN01; genus VFJN01. Next base: position 3,431 of record JBKJSO010000389.1, read on the forward strand.
GCGGCAGCGGATCGCCCACCAGCATGTCGACGATGCGCGTTCCCCCGAAGCTCGTCAGGAGCACCACGATGCCCTCGGGGTCGGCGTTGATCTCGCCGATGGCCGCCGCACCCGCGCCCACCGGGTGGGACCGCAGCGCCGCCAGCGCCGCGTCGGCTTCATTCGGGGCGACGATGGCGACGAGCTTGCCCTCGTTGGCGACGTACAGCGGATCGATCCCGAGGAGGTCGCACGCCGCGCTCACCGCCGGATCGATCGGCAGGCGGAGCTCGTCGAGCACCACCGCCAGGTTGGTGGCCTGGGCCAGCTCGTTGCAGACGGTCCCCAGACCGCCGCGTGTGGGGTCGCGCATCCACCTCGTGGAGGGAGCGGCGGCGAGGAGCGCCTCGACCAGATCGCCGAGCGGGGCGGTGTCCGAGCGGATGTCGGCGTCGAGGGCGAGGTCGCCCCGGGCCAGCATCACGGCCATGCCGTGGTCGGCGATCGTGCCCGACACGAGCACGACATCGCCCGGTTGCACGAGCTCCGGACCGAGGCTGCGACCCTCGGGCAGGATGCCGACGCCGGCGGTGGTGATGTAGAGGCCGTCGGCCGCGCCGCGGTCGACCACCTTCGTGTCGCCGGTGACGATCGTGACGCCCGCCAGCCGGGCGGCTTCGGCCATGTCGGCCACGATGTCGCGCAGCTCGGCCACCGCAAAGCCCTCCTCGATGACGAAGGCGGCGGAGAGCCAGCGCGGGCGGGCACCACACATGGCGACGTCGTTCACGGTGCCGTGCACCGCCAGATGGCCGATGGACCCACCCGGGAAGAAGCGGGGGCGGACGACGAAGGAGTCGGTGCTGAACGCCAGGCGCTGGCCCCCCGACAGCGGGAGCGTGGCGGCATCGGCCAGCGGGGCCAGCTCGTCGTTCGTGAACGCCTCGAGGAACACCGCGTCGATGAGCGCCGCTGAGGACTTGCCCCCGGCGCCGTGGGCGAGCGTGATGATGTCGTCCTTGAGGCGGGGCCGACGGCGGCGGAAGGCCTCGATCCGCTCGAGCACCTCGCTTTCTCGGATCGCGCTCGATGCGGCGTCAGTGGACAAGATCCCCCCGTTCGACGACCGCACGTCGTGTGCGCTCCCACAGCTCGAACACCATGGCGTTCTGCACCTCCTGGATGCGGTGGACGCTCTCGGACCGCACCACGAGGCAGTGGTCGACCATGCCGCCGTCGGCCATCGTGCCACCGTCGTAGCCCGCCATGCCGATGGTGAGCAGTCCCAGGCGGCGGGCTTCAGCGAAGGCGCGCAGCAGGTTCTTGGAGCTGCCGCTCGTCGACAGGCCCAGAGCGATGTCCTCGGGCCCGGCCGTCGAGATGAGCTGGCGGGAGAACACCAGCTCATAGCCGACGTCGTTGGCCAGCGCGGTGAGCACGGCGTGGTCAGCCACCAGCGAACGAGCCGGGAGCGACCGTCCTTCGGGCGGGCGGGTGAACAGAGCGGCCACGCCGGCCGCATCGGTGGAGCTGCCGCCGTTGCCGAACGCGAACAGGCGCCCTCCGGCGACGAAGCGCTCCGCCATGGCGCGGGCGGCGATCGTGAGGTCGGCGTCGAGGGCAGCAAGGGTGGCGCTGCGCAGGGCGCTGCTGACGGTGGCTTTGTTCTCGGCCGATCGGGCCAGATCGCCCAGCAGCGGGCTGGCATCGCGCTCGTCGCGTTCGATGAACGGGTAGAGGAAGTCGGTCATGCGTCCACCATCGTGATGGCCGTTCCCGCATGCACGAGCACGAGGTCCCCAGGCCTGACCGGACCCACCATCATCGTGCTCACCGTCTCGATCCCCGTTGCGGTGCGCACCCTTGCGGTGCTCGTTGCATCGGCCTCAGTGTCTCCGTCGACGACCTCACCCAACCGTCCCTCGTCGGAGCAGGTGATGCACACCGGCGCCTCAGCGGCGGACGGGGCGAGCAGACCGGGGTGCTCGAAGCACACCTGGGTGAGCTCCCATAGGACGTGGTAGCCGAGCAGGAGCCGTCCGTCGTACCACGAACGAGCGTGGTCCGAGAGCCAGAGGAGATGGTGGGCGGCGCTCGACATCGGGCGCTCACCCGCCCCCAGCCACATCGTGGTGAGACCCCACGCCTCGGCCCGCCGGAGCAAGCCGGCGATTGGGGCATCGCCGCCGCCGATCACGAGCAGCACATCGCCGGCGCGGGCCATCGAGCGGACCGACACCGTGGCGTCCTGATCAGTCACCGCGACGGCCGGAAGCGCCCGGGCTCCCATGATCACCGGGTGCACGAACTCCACGGCCACGTGCTGCGCATGGTGCGGCGCGTCAGGCGACCAGCACCACAGCGTGCCGCCGGTGGCGAAGCGACGAGCCAGCGCGAGGGCCGCGGTGGCGAGATCCGACGCGGTCGCCCCCAGGACCTCGTCGTCACCCCAATGCGACATCTCGCTCCTATCGCGCCCCACAGCGGAGGCAGGTGTGGCAGGGTACTGCTCACTGAGAGGTGACCGCGGGCGGCGCCCTGCGACCGGGCAACGCAACGATCAGGGGACGATGCGATGGACCACCGAGGACGAGGCCGTTGTCGGTTCGACATCGCTGCCCCTCGCCACTTCCTCTACCCGTCACTCCTCCTGCTCCTCACCGAGGAGCCACGCCATGGGTACCGACTCGTCGACTCGCTCCTCCGGCTGGGGTTCGGTCCGGTCGACCGACCGAGCGTGTATCGCGCCCTCGCCGACCTCGAGGCCGACGGCTTCCTGCACTCCTGGGAGGCAGCCTCCACTGCTGGTTCGGCTCGCCAGGTCTACGGCGTCACACAGGCCGGCCTGCACATGCTCAGCGTGTGGATGGACGTCGTGGCCGACGAGCGAGCGGCGCTCGACTCGGTGCTCAAGCGCTACGACACGATCACCGG
>JBKJSO010000403.1:0-13301 GCA_046595835.1 Acidimicrobiales bacterium
CGAGGTCCCGTTCGAAGAGCTCAAGCCGAGCCTCGACGCGGCCTACCAGCGGATCGCGAAGCAGGTGAACGTCCCCGGTTTCCGCAAGGGGAAGGTGCCGCCGACGGTCATCGACCGTCAGGTCGGCCGGGGCACTGTCCTCGATGAGGCGATCAACGACGCCCTCCCGAAGCTCTACGTCCAGGCGCTCCAGGACAACGACCTCCAGCCGCTCGCGCAGCCGGAGATCGACATCACCAAGTTCGCCGACAACGAGACCCTCGAGTTCACCGCTGAGGTCGACGTCCGCCCGACGATCGACGTGCCGGCGTACGACGGCCTGGCCGTCGAGGTCGAGGCGATCGCCCTGAGCGACGCCGACATCGACGAGCAGGTCGAGAACCTCCGCGAGCGCTTCGCGACCCTCAACGAGGTCGAGCGCGCAGCCCAGGACGGCGACGTCGTTTCCATCGACCTGGTCGCCTCCAAGGACGGCGAGACCGTCGAGGGCGGCGAGATCTCCGGGTACTCCTACAAGGTCGGCGCCGGCGACATGCTCGACGGTGTCGACGACGCCCTGCGTGGCCTTTCCGCCGGTGAGGAGGCGACGTTCGTCAGCCAGCTCCTCGGCGGCGACCTGGCCGGCGAGGACGTCGATGTCCTGGTCAAGGTCTCCTCGGTCAAGGAGCAGGAACTGCCGGCATTCGACGACGAGTTCGCGCAGACCGCGTCCGAGTTCGACACCGCCGAGGAGCTCCGCGAGGACGTCCGCGCCCGCCTCGAGCGGGGCAAGCGCCTGGAGCAGGCCGCTGCGGCCCGGGACGCCGTCCTTGAGGCTCTCCTCGACAAAGCCGAGATCCCGCTGCCCGAGAACGCCGTCAACTCCGAGCTCGCGGAGCGCAAGGGCGAGATCGAGCAGCAGCTGATGTACGCCGGCATGACCATGGAGACCTATCTCGACAACGAGAAGCAGACGATCGACGAGTTCGAGGCCGACCTGGAGAAGCGGGTCCGCGACGCGATGGCGGCCCAGTTCCTTCTCGACGAGGTCGCCAAGGCCGAGGAGCTCGGTGTCGACCAGGCCGAGCTCAGCCAGCACCTGTTCCGCCGTGCGCAGCAGTCCGGTCAGAACCCGGACGAGTTCGTCAAGCACATGGTCGAGCACAACCACATCCCCGAGATGGCTTCCGAGGTCGTCCGCGGCAAGGCGCTGGCCATGCTCGTCGAGGGCGCGAAGGTCACCGACACCGCCGGGAACCACGTCGAGCTGAAGCACCTGCGGCCCGACGGCACCATCGCGTCGGCCGAGGAGATCGCGGCCGACGAGGCTGCTGCGGCCGAGGCTGCGGTGGCTGTCGAGCCGGACGCGGAGCCGATCGAGGACTGACGAAGCGACACGAAACACACTCGGTGCACACTTGTGCACCGAGTGTGTTTCAATTCGTCGCATGACTGATCGGACCACCGCGTCGGCCGGTGCCGGCGTTCTCGAAGCCGCCGCCCTCGCCACCGAGCACCTTGACCTGCTGGTCCTCGGGGCCGTCCGCGACATCCACGGGTCGGTCTCTACCCGGCTGCACAGCGTCCTCGATACGGTCGCCGGCGGGCCGACCGTCGCGCACCGGGCTCACGACGGCATCTCCTCCGGCGTGTACGCGGGCATCGGCCTCGGGCTGAAGGGCGCTGCCAAGGCTCTGCGCCAAGCCGATCGACTTGGTCTGGGATCGAGCATCGAGGACTCGGCGAAAGGCCGGTTCGTGGTCTCTGCGGTCAACGGACTGATCGGGGACAAGCTGGTCGCCGACGGCTCGCCGCTGGCGATTGAGATCGGCGTACGCCGCGACGGACGGGACGTGCCGCTGACTCCCGAAGGCCTGGCTGCCGCTTACCCCGAGGCCTCCGACGCCCTGGTCGTCTTCCTGCACGGACTCTGCGAGACCGAGAACTACTGGGACCGCCGCAGCCGGCCGCGGCGCGAGGACGGTACCTCGACCCCGTCGTACGGCGCCCGCCTGGAGTCCGACGAGGGCTGGAGCTCGGTCTTCGTCCGCGCCAACACCGGCCTCTCGCTCGCCGAGACCGGGGTCGCGCTGAACTCGCTCCTCGGTCGGCTAGTCGACGCCTGGCCCACCGAGGTGCGCCGGATCGCGCTGGTCGGGCACTCCATGGGCGGCCTGATCGCCCGGGCCGCCTGCGCCGTCTCGACCCCCGCTGACCGGGACTGGACCGATCGGGTCACCGACATCGTCACCCTCGGCGCCCCGCACACCGGCTCCCCGGTGGAACGCACCATCGCACGGGGGATCCGGGTCGCCGCGCACGCGCCCGAGCTGCTGCCGCTGGCGCGGGTCTTCGAGCAGCGCTCGATCGGCGTCCTCGACCTGCACGACGGGATGCCCGAAGACGTGGGGCACGTCCCCCACGCGAAGTACCACCTGGTCGCGGCCACCCTGAGCAGGTCGGCGAAGAGTCCGGTCGCTGCCACCGTCGGCGACTACCTGGTGCAGTACCGTTCGGCTGTCGGGCTGCTTCCCGGCGGTGTCGAGATGTTCCCCGACGCCGACGTGCTGCACGTCCCGAAGGCCGACCATTTCGACCTGCTCAACCACGACGACGTCTACGCGGCGCTCCGAGGCTGGTTGGCGGACAAGACTCTAGGGTGAACCGAGGAACTCATGAGTGACGCAGCAGCGCGCGAACTCCGCGCCGAGACCACTATCGCCGCAGCACCGGCCGCGGTCTGGGCGGTGCTCACCGATCTGAGGCGGATGCCGGACCTGAGTCCGGAGCTGGTGCGGATGGTCCCGCTCCTGCCCGGCGGCCTCAAGGTCGGGCAGCAGTACCTCGGTCTGAACCGTCGCAAGGCCGTGGTCTGGCCGACCCGGAACGTCGTGGCGACCCTCGAGCCCGATCGGCTCCTGGCGTGGGATACGAAGTCCAGTGGCGCCCGGTGGATCTACGAGCTGAGCGCGGAGGGCGCCGGTACCCGGGTCGTCCACCGTCGGCCGGTGCCGGCGAAGCTGACCGCGCTGAGCCGGGCGTTCGCGCCGGCGTTGCTGGGCGGGAGCGCCGCGCACGCCGACGAGCTCGAGGCCGGGATGGCGCTGACCCTCGCACGCCTGAAAGCGGCCGTCGAGGGCTGAGTCCGGCGGGTCCGCTGTTCGGCTCTGGGCGAACAAGGGCCGGTTGCCCGTGGAATTGCGGGTCGGTCCGTCTAGGGTCAGGAGCGTGAACCAGATCCCCTCTCCCCAGATGAACGGCACGCCCCAGATGAACGGCGCCTCCGCGTCGTACGGGCTCGACGACCACATCTACCAGCGGCTGCTCAAGGAACGCACGGTGTTCCTCGGCTCCGAGGTGCGCGACCAGAACGCCAACGCGATCTGCGCCCAGCTGCTGCTGCTGTCGGCGGAAGACCCCGAGGCGGACATCTTCCTGTACATCAACAGCCCCGGCGGCTCGGTCGACGCGGGTATGGCGATCTACGACACCATGAACTACATCCCCAACGACGTCGCGACGGTGGCGATGGGCCTGGCGGCCTCGATGGGCCAGTTCCTGCTGTGCGCCGGCGCCAAGGGCAAGCGCTACGCCCTGCCGCACGCGCGGATCATGATGCACCAGCCCTCGGGCGGCATGGGCGGTTCGGCCTCCGACATCAAGATCCAGGCGCAGCAGTCCCTGCACATCAAGAAGGTGCTGCTCGACCTGATCGCGCACCACACCGGCCAGTCGGTCGAGCAGGTCGAGAACGACGCCGACCGCGACCGTTGGTTCACCTCCGAGCAGGCCAAGGAGTACGGCTTCATCGACAAGGTGATCACCAGTGCCCGCGAAGCCGCCGACCAGGGCCGTCCGGCCCGGAACAAGGACTGACATGAACTACTACATCCCGCAGTGGGAAGAGCGCACGTCGTACGGCATCCGGCGGATCGACCCGTACGCCAAGCTCTTCGAGGACCGGATCATCTTCCTCGGCACTCCGATCAGCGACGACATCGCCAACGCCGTGATGGCCCAGCTGCTCTGCCTGGAGTCGATGGACCCGGGTCGCGACATCTCGATCTACATCAACAGCCCCGGCGGCTCGTTCACCGCGATGACGGCGATCTACGACACGATGAAGTTCATCCAGCCGGACGTCCAGACGGTCTGCCTCGGTCAGGCGGCCTCGGCGGCCGCGATCCTGCTTGCCGCCGGTACGCCGGGCAAGCGGATGGCGCTCCCGAACAGCCGGATCCTGATCCACCAGCCTTACACCGAGGGCACCTACGGGCAGTCCTCGGACATCGAGATCCAGGCGAACGAGATCCTGCGGATGCGTGAGCTCCTCGAGCAGTTGATCGCCGAGCACACCGGCAAGTCCACCGACGAGGTCAGCCGCGACATCGAGCGGGACAAGATCCTGACCGCGAGCGGAGCAGTGGAGTACGGCCTGATCGACTCGATCCTGGAGTCGCGCAAGGTTCCTGCGCTCGCGTGAGCACACCGATGCAGAGTGGATCGGTGAAATGTCTCGTGTCCCGCGGAAATCGTCCGATTGACGGAGTACGGTCAGAACTACGCTGTTGTGCGCGTCACGCGGACGACACGGTGAATTGTGTCGACTTCGCGTCGGCGCGGATGAGGGGAGTGGCTGCCCGTGGCACGCATCGGTGACGGTGGGGACCTGCTCAAGTGCTCTTTCTGCGGGAAGAGTCAGAAGCAGGTCAAGAAGCTGATAGCCGGCCCTGGCGTCTACATCTGTGACGAGTGCATCGACCTCTGCAACGAGATCATCGAGGAAGAGCTCAACGAGACCAGCGAGGTCGGGCTCGAGGAGCTTCCCAAGCCCCGCGAGATCTTCGAGTTCCTCAACTCCTACGTGATCGGCCAGGAGCAGGCGAAGAAGTCGCTCGCGGTCGCCGTGTACAACCACTACAAGCGAGTGCAGTCGGGCGCGGCCGCCGGGACCTCGAAGACGTCGAAGGAAGACGTCGTCGAGGTCGCGAAGTCCAACATCCTGGTGATGGGTCCGACCGGCTGCGGCAAGACCTACCTCGCCCAGACCCTCGCGCGGATGCTGAACGTGCCGTTCGCGATCGCCGACGCCACGGCCCTCACCGAGGCCGGCTACGTGGGCGAGGACGTCGAGAACATCCTCCTCAAGCTGATCCAGGCCGCCGACTACGACGTCAAGAAGGCTGAGACCGGGATCATCTACATCGACGAGATCGACAAGATCGCCCGCAAGAGCGAGAACCCGTCGATCACCCGTGATGTCTCCGGCGAGGGCGTGCAGCAGGCGCTCCTCAAGATCCTGGAGGGCACCACCGCATCGGTGCCGCCGCAGGGTGGACGCAAGCACCCGCACCAGGAGTTCATCCAGATCGACACCACGAACATCCTCTTCATCTGCGGCGGAGCGTTCGCCGGGATCGAGAAGATCATCGAGGGTCGCCTCGGCTCGAACGGCGTCGGCTTCACCTCCGACATCCGCCGCTACGACGAGATGCACGCCGGCTCGGCGCTCACCAAGGTCCTGCCGGAAGACCTCCTCAAGTTCGGTCTCATCCCCGAGTTCATCGGTCGGCTCCCCGTGATCGGCGCCGTGGCGCCGCTCGACCAGGAAGCCCTCATCCGGATCCTCGGCGAGCCCAAGAACGCGCTCATCAAGCAGTTCAAGAAGTTCTTCGAGCTCGAAGACGTGGAGCTCGAGTTCAGCGACGACGCGCTCGAGGCCGTCGCCGACCAGGCCCTGCTCCGTGGCACCGGTGCCCGGGGCTTGCGGGCCATCCTCGAGGAGGTCCTCCTCAACGTCATGTACGACCTCCCCTCACGCACCGATGTCGAGAAGTGCGTGATCGATCGCCAGGTCGTACTCGACAAGGTCAACCCCACCCTCGTGCCCCGCGGTGAGGCGCCTCGCCAACAGCGACCCCGACGGGCTGCGTCCTGAACCTGGAGCAGTCGCTGGCCTGGTTGGGCCAGCACATCAACCTCGAGGCGACCGCGGCCGTGGCCGGACGAGTCGAGGGGCTCAAGCTCGACAACATGCGCGAGCTGTGCGGCGTGCTCGGCGACCCGCAGCACGACCAGCCGACGGTCCACGTCACGGGCACGAACGGCAAGGGCTCGGTCGCCCGGATGGTCACGGCCCTGCTCGGCGCCCACGACCTGTCGGTGGGCACCTACACGAGCCCCCACCTCGAGCGCATCAACGAGCGCATCTCCCGCAACGGCGAGCCGATCGCCGACGACGCGCTGGCGACGGTGCTCACCGATCTCGCCCGCGTCGAGACCCTCCTCGGCCACACGCCGTCGTACTTCGAGCTGCTCACAGCAGCCGCGTTCCGCTGGTTCTCCGACGAAGCGGTCGCCGCGGCCGTCGTGGAGGTGGGGCTGCTCGGGCGGTGGGACGCCACCAACGTGGTCGACGGCGTCGTGGCCGCGCTCACCAACATCGGCCACGACCACACCGATGGCGAAGGCGACTGGCGCCATCGCATCGCCGAGGAGAAGGCCGGGATCGTGAAGCCGGGGTCCACGTTCGTGCTCGGCGAGCGCGACCCTGCCCTCGAGCCGATCTTCCAGGCCACGCCGGCGCGCGACATCTGGCGGCGCGACGACGACTTCGGCTGCTCGGCCAGCCGTCTCGCGGTGGGCGGCCGCCTGCTCGACCTGCGCACCCCCGGCGGCTCGTACGACGACGTCTTCCTCGCCCTGCACGGCGAGCATCAGGGCGACAACGCCGCCGTCGCCCTCGCGGCGGTCGAGGCCTTCTTCGACCGTCCGCTCGACGCCGACCTCGTCGCCGAGGCATTCGCCGGCGTGCGCAACCCAGGGCGCTTCGAGGTGGTGGGCCGCGATCCGCTCCTCGTCCTCGACGGTGCCCACAACCCCGACGGCGCACGTGCCGCCGCGGCCACCCTCGACGAGGGGTTCGCGGTGGCGGGAGACCGTCGGCTCGTGGTCGGCACGCTCCAGGGTCGCGATCCGGCCGAGCTGCTGTCGGCGCTCGGTGCAGCCCACGCCGTCGAGGTGGTGTGCTGCGCGCCGGACTCACCACGGGCACTCGACGCGCACGACCTGGCATCAGCGGTGCGGGAGATGGGCGGCACGGCTCGCGTGGTCCCCGACGTCGCGCAGGCGCTCGAGTCGGCGCTGGGCGCGGCGAGCGCGCAGGATGCCGTGCTCGTCACCGGCTCGCTCTACACCGTCGGCACCGCCCGTGCCGCGTGCCGCAAGCTTGGCCTGCTCTGACGTTGATTTCTCCGGGGTTCGGTCGTCCCCGTACCCTCGGCGCCATGAACCGCACCTTCGTGATGTGCAAGCCCGACGCCGTGGAGCGTGGCCTCGTGGGCGAGATCGTGACCCGCCTCGAGCGCAAGGGACTCACCCTCGTGGCCGCCGACCTGCGCTCGGCCGACAAGGCGCTGGCCGAAGAGCACTACGCCGAGCACGCGGACAAGCCGTTCTACGGCGAGCTTGTCACCTTCCTCACCCGCTCCCCGGTGTTCGCGATGGTGGTGGAAGGTCCGGCCGACAACACCTTCTCGCTCGTGCGCAAGCTCGTGGGGGCCACCAAGGTCGACGACGCCGAGCCCGGCACGATCCGTGGCGACTTGGCCACGATCACGACGGAGAACCTCGTGCACGCCTCGGATGGTCACGACTCGGCCGCCCGTGAGATCGCCCTCTGGTTCCCCGGGATCTGAGCAGTCACCTACCACGCGGCGACCCAGAATTGTTGCATTCCCGTTACGACGCCTAGGCTGAGACCATGACGGCGCCGCGGGAGCGGCCGCGCGCCCGAAGAACGCACGAGTAGTCTGCCCCCAACGCCGGTGGCAGCGAGCGGAGGCCTTGCCGCGATGTCCGAGAACGTCCTTTCCTCGATCATGGGCCGCGACATGGCGGTCGACCTCGGCACGGCCAACACCGTGGTGTACGTCCGCGGGCGCGGCATCGTCCTCAACGAGCCCTCGGTCGTGGCCGTGAACGTCCGCGACGGCCGTCCCCTCGCCGTGGGGGTCGAGGCCAAGCGCATGATCGGTCGCACCCCGTCGCACATCCAGGCCATCCGGCCCCTGAAGGACGGCGTCATCGCCGACTTCGAGATCTGCGAGAAGATGCTCCGCTACTTCATCCAGAAGGTGAACAACCGCCGCTGGACCAAGCCCCGCATGGTGATCTGCGTGCCGTCGGGCATCACCGGTGTGGAGCAGCGAGCCGTGCAGGAGGCCGCCGAGTACGCCGGCGCCCGCAAGCCCGCCTACATCATCGAGGAGCCCATGGCGGCGGCCATCGGTGCCGGCCTGCCCGTGCAGGAGCCCACCGGCAACATGATCGTCGACATCGGCGGCGGCACCACCGAGGTGGCCGTGATCTCCCTCGGTGGCATCGTGGCCAGCCAGTCGATCCGCGTGGGCGGCGACGAGCTCGACGACGCCATCGTGCAGTTCATCAAGAAGGAGTACAGCCTCGCCATCGGTGAGCGCACCGCCGAAGAGGTGAAGATCGCGCTCGGGTCCGCCTGGCCCCTCGAAGAGGAGCTGCATGCCGAGATCCGCGGCCGCGACCTCGTCACCGGCCTGCCCAAGACGATCGTCACCACCACCGAGGAGATCCGCGAGGCGATGGAGGAGCCGGTCTCGGCCATCACCGATGCGGTGAAGGTCACGCTCGACAAGACCCCTCCGGAGCTGGCCGCCGACATCATGGAGAAGGGCATCACCCTGGCCGGCGGCGGCGCACTGCTGCACGGCATCCAGGCCCGCCTTCACAACGAGACCGGCATGCCCATCGTGATCGCCCCCGACCCGCTCCACGCCGTGGCGATCGGCTCGGGGCAGTCACTGGAGGAGTTCGAGGCTCTCAAGGGCGTGCTCTTCTCCTCGACGAACCACTGACGCCCGCGCCGTAGTCCGTGGCCATCTCTCGGCGAACTGGCCGATCTCGACTCACGCTCGCGCTGCTCGTCCTGACGTCGCTGGCGCTGCTCACGCTCGACTTCCGCGACTCCGCGATCGTGTCCACGGCCCGTCGCGGCGCCGACACCGCGTTCTCGCCGCTGCGCGGAGCGGCCGAGACGGTAAGCGAGCCCTTCACCAACGCGTGGCACGGCATCACGGGCTACGGCGATCTCAAGTCCGAGAACGAGGCCCTGCGAGCCCGTCTCGATGCGCTGCGCGGCAGGGGCGTGCAGGACAAGGACGCTGCCGCGCAGCTCGCCGCGCTGCTTGGCCAGCTGAACATCCAGTGGGTGGGCGACATCCCCACCGCCACCGCTCGGGTCGTGGCGGGGCCCGGATCGAACTTCTCGCACACGATCGAGATCAGCAAGGGCTCCCGCGACGGTCTGAAGATGGGCATGCCGGTCGTCACCGGGGCCGGTCTCGTCGGCAAGCTCGTGCAGGTCACCGCCCAGCGCGCCACCGTCCAGCTGATCACCGACCCGGACTTCGCCGTCGGGGTCCGGCTGGTGCCCGATGGGGCACCCGGCACGGCGCGGGGCACGGGCGCCGGCGAGAACCTTGTGGTCGACACCGGCCTCGAGGCCAGCGCCAAGGTGGCCAAGGGGACAGCCCTCACCACGAGCGGCGCGGACCGCAGCGCGTTCCCTGGCTTCATCCCGGTGGGCACGGTGTTGCGGGCGCGCAAGGGGAGCGGTGGCCTCACCCTCGACCTCGTCGTCGAGCCGCTGGCTAACACCGAGAAGCTGGCCTTCGTGACCGTCCTGCTCTGGGCGGACACCGGATGATCCCCGAAGGGCCGCTGGTGGTGGCCACCCGCACCTCGCTCGTGCTCGTCGTGGCGCTCACCATTCAGCTCGGGATCGCGTCGCGCCTTGAGGTGGTGGGCGTGCAGGGGGACCTGCTGCTCCTCGTGGCCGTGTGCGCCGGGCTGGCCGCCGGCCCCGACCGGGGAGCGATCGTGGGTTTTGCCGCGGGGCTGAGCTTCGACCTCCTGCTCCAGAGCCCGTTCGGGCTCTCGGCGCTCACCTACGCCATCGTCGCCTACGTGGCGGGATCGCTCCAGGACTCGGTGCTGCGGGCGGCGTGGTGGATCCCGGTGTCCACCGCGGCCGCGGCGAGCGCGCTCGGTGTCATCCTGTACGGCGTGTTCGGAACGGTGGTGGGCGAGGACCTCCTCGCAATCTCGCTCCTGCGCATCGCGCTGGTCGTCGGCCTGCTGAACGCCATCGCGGCGCCGGCCGCCCTGCGGGTCGTGCGCTGGGCCACCGGAACCTCCGACAGCGTTCGAGCTCGGGCCGTGATGCGATGAGCGTCTCCCGATGAACCAGGACTCGCCCCGTCTTCGCCTGTCGGTTCTCGGCATCGTCGTGTTCGCGCTGTTCGCCTCGCTCTTTGCTCGCCTCTGGTACCTGCAGGTGATGGCCACCGCGCAGTTCCAGGTCGAGGCGCAGGCCAACAGGATCCGAACGGTGCCGGTCGAGGCACCCCGCGGTCGGATCTTGGATCGCAACGGCAAGGTGCTCGTTGACAACCGCATCTCGGTGCAGGTGACGATCGACCGCGCCGTCCTGCGCGACCTCAAGCCGAAGGAGCGCACGGCGGTCCTCACCCACCTCGCGGAAGGCCTCGCCCGCTCCGGGATCCCCACCACCGTGGAGCAGCTCGAGGCCAGCGTGGCTGACCAGCGCTACAGCCCGTACGTGCCGGTTCCGGTGGCCGGTGACGTGCCCGAGGAGCTGAAGATCTGGATCGATGAGCACAGCACGGAGCTGCCCGCCGTGGCCGCCAGCCGTGTAGCCGTGCGGCGCTATCCCTACGGCCGGCTCGCGGCCCACGTGCTCGGCTACACCGGCAAGCTCACCAAGGCCGAGTTCGACGCCAAGCGCCCGTCGCCGAAGCCGTACACGCTCAACGACGAGATCGGGAAGTCCGGCATCGAGCGCGTCTACGAGGACGACCTGCGCGGCAAGCCCGGCATCACCCAGCTCGAGGTCGACACCGACGGCAACACGATCCGGGTGATACCCGACGGCACCACCGCCCCGATCCCCGGCGACGACATCGTGCTCAACCTCGACATCGACGTGCAGGCCACCGCCGAGCAGGCCCTGCAGACCGCCCTCGAGCGCGCCGCAGCGCGCCCGTCGCGCGGGTATGACGCCCCGAACGTCGGCAAGGTCGGTTCCACGGTCGTCCTCGATCCCAACTCGGGTGGGGTGCTCGCGATGGCCTCGTTCCCCACCTTCTCCCCCGCCGACTTCGTCGACGGCATCAGCGAGAAGGAGTGGGCTCTCCTGAGCGACCCGGTCAACCACTTCCCGCTCAACAACTGGGCGCTGCAGGGCCAGTACGCGCCCGGCTCCACGTTCAAGCCGTTCACGGCGGCCTCAGCGCTGGCAGCCGGCCTGATCGCACCGAACTCGACGGTGCACGACACCGGCGTGTTCCAGGTGCCCGGCTGCCGCGGCGACTCGTGCCTGTTCCGCAACGACAACAGCAAGGCCTACGGCACGGTCGACCTTCGCAAGTCGCTCACCGTCTCGTCGGACTTCTACTACTACAACCTTGGCGCCCGGTTCTGGACCGGGCAGGACGCGCTGGGCGGCCCGGAGACCTTCGCCACGCTGCTCGAGCGCTGGGGCTTCTACACCAAGACCGGGATCGATCTCACCGGCGAGCAGGAGGGGCGCGTCCCGTCGCCGAAGTGGCTGGCGGCCTACTGCAAGCAGATCACCTGCAACGCCGACGCCGCGCAGTGGCGCACCGGCAACAGCGTCAACATGGCCATCGGGCAGGGCGACGTGCTCGTCACGCCGCTCCAGCTGGCCGCCGCCTACGCCGCCATCGGCAACGGCGGCACCCGCTGGGTGCCAGAGGTGGCCAAGGAGATCCACGATGGGGTCACCGGCAAGGTCCGTCGGGTGATCGCGCCGAAGCAGGCGGGCACCATCGAGATGACCGCCGCGTGGCGTCAGGCCATCGTCGACGGCCTGGTCGGCGTCACCACGAAGGAGGGCGGCACCGCACTCGGCGCCTTCAGCGGGTTCCCGTCCGCCACCTACCCGGTTGCCGCCAAGACGGGCACCGCCCAGGTGAACAAGAAGGCGCCCACGGCGGTGTTCGGCGCGTTTGGCCCGGCGGGGGCCCCGCAGTACGCGGTGTCGGTGCTCCTCGAGGAGTCGGGCTATGGCGGTTCGGTCGCCGCACCTGTGGCGCGCCGACTGTTCGACGTCCTCTCGGGTGCCGTGCCGATGCCAGCGGCGCCCCAGGGTGGACAGCTCGGCGACCTCGGGGCGCTCGTGCCCGACGGCGGGGATGTGCGCGACTGATGACCACCTCGTTCCCGGGCCGCACCCGAGTCGCCCCCGGCGCCCTTGGCAGGACATCGAGGAACCCTGCGGCCCCGTGGCGGCACCTTGACCTCGTGCTCGTCGGTTGCGTCGTCGCCATCGGGGCGCTCGGGTGCCTGATGATCTTCAGCGCCACTCGCGGCCGTGACCCGGCCGACTTCGACACGAGCTACCTGGCCAAGCAGGTCCTGTTCATGGGCATCGGCCTCGTCGCGATGGTCGTCACGGCCTTCGTCGACTATCGCCGCTACCGCGAGCTCGCACCGTTGGCGTACGGCGGGGTGCTCCTGCTGCTCCTGATGGTGGTCACCGGCTTGGGCAGCGAGAAGAAGGGTTCGCAGGCGTGGTTCCAGATGGGCCCGTTCCAGCTGCAGCCCTCCGAGCTGGCCAAGATCGTGGTGATCCTGGTGCTGGCCTCGCTGATCGCGCACTTCGACAGCGAGCTCGATGCGCGCCGGCTCGGCGTGATCCTCGCCGCCGCCGGCGTGCCGATGGCGCTGATCATGCTGCAGCCGGATCTCGGCACGACCCTCGTGTTCGTGGCGGTGGTGATGGGCATGCTGCTCATCGGCGGGGCGAAGGTCCGCCACATCGTCGCCCTGACGGTCGTGGGCATCCTCGGCACGGCGGTCGTCCTGAACTCGGGGATGCTGGCCACGTATCAGCAGTGCCGGCTCACGTCGTTCCTCGAACAGCAGAGCCAGGACTGCGCCCGCCGCGGCTCCGCCTACAACCAGGACCAGGCGAAGGTGGCCATCGGCTCGGGCGCCGTGCTCGGTGCAGGGCTGTTCCAAGGCACCCAGACCCGCCTCGACATCGTGCCCGAGCAGCACACCGACTTCATCTTCACGGCGGTGGGGGAGGAGCTCGGCTTCGTCGGCTCGGCCACGCTGCTCGCCCTCCTGTCGATCATGGCCTGGCGGATGTGGCGCACCGCCCAGCTGGCCCGCGACCAGCTCGGCACGATGATCTGCGTGGGCGTGCTGTCCATGTTCGTCTCCCAGGTGTTCGAGAA
>JBKJSO010000421.1:0-6158 GCA_046595835.1 Acidimicrobiales bacterium
GCGCGGCGGGTGAGCTGTTCGCGATCGAGGATCACGTAGCGCCGGTCTGACTGGTCGATCCAGCCGAGGCGCACGAAGCTGGCGATGGCCTTGTTCACCCGTTCGCGCGAGGCGCCGACCATGCCCGCCAGCTCCTCCTGGGTGATGGGGAGCTGGAACTCGTCCTGGTCGCCCGCTTGCTCGAGGAGGCGCTTGGCCGTGCGGCCGGTGACATCGAGGAACACCGAGTCGGCCAAGGCGGAGTCCATGCTGCGAAGCCGACCGGCGAGCAGCGCGACGACGCCCCAGAGGAGCTCAGGGTTCTCCTGGAACACCTGGCGCACGGGCAGGTAGGGGATCTCCGTGATCCGCGATGCTTCCAAGGCCCGTGCCTCCGCCGAACGACCCAGCCCGTCGAGGAGACCCATCTCGCCGAAGAGCTCGCCGCGCTCCATCAGCGCGAACACGGACTCTCGACCGTCGATCGACTTGCTGGCGATGGCGATGCGACCGTCTTCCACGACGTACAGGTGCTCGGGCGCGGCGCCCTCCTCGAACACGACGTCACCGCGCCGCAGGTCTCGGGACGAGGCAGTGCTCACGACGCGGGCGAGGGCGTCGTCGCTCAGGTCTGCGAAGAGCTCAGTGCTTCGGAGCAGCTCGAGATCGATCATTGGCGCTGGAGCCTAGTGACACGGGTCACCGCAGGTATCGTCCGCTGGATGCCCGTCTGGACGATCGTCGTAGCGGCTGGGAGCGGCGCTCGCTTCGGTGAGCGCAAGCAGTACCTGCCGCTCGGCGACGAGCGGGTCCTCGACTGGGCGGTGCGGGCCGCGCGGGCCGTGTCCGACGGGGTCGTGCTCGTCGTGCCCGAGGACGCCGTCGCCAACGCCGAACCGACGGCGGATGTGGTGGTGGTGGGTGGCGCCACGAGATCCGGCTCCGTTCGGGCCGGACTGGCCGGCGTGCCCGACCACGCCGAGGTCATCGTGGTGCACGACGCCGCTCGCCCGGTGCCGCTTCCCGAGGTGTGGGAGCGGGTCCTCGCGGCGATCGAGGCGGGGGCCGACGCGGCGGTGCCGTGCGTTCCCGTCACCGACACGCTCCGGGTGCTCGGCGGTTCGACCGCTCCCCGCGAGCGGTTCGTGGCCGTGCAGACCCCGCAGGCGTTCCGGGCGACGGCGCTGCGAGCGGCCCACCAGGCGAACCCGGACGGCACCGACGACGCATCGTTGGTGGAGGCCGCAGGTGGCAGGGTGGTGGTCGTGGACGGCGACCCGGCGAACATCAAGATCACGACCCCCACCGACCTGCTCGTCGCGGAGCTCCTGTGTCGACGGTGAGGGTCGGCCAGGGGTTCGACGTGCACCCCTTCACCGACGACCCCGCCCGCGCTCTCGTGCTCGGCGGCGTGACGTTCCCGGGGGAGCGCGGGCTGGTCGGCCACAGCGACGCCGATGTCATCGCCCATGCCGTCACCGACGCGCTCCTCGGCGCGGCGGGCCTGGGCGACATCGGGGAGCACTTCCCTGACACCGACCCCAGCCTCGCGGGCGCTGACAGCCTCGAGCTGCTCCGCCGGGCCGTGCACGCTGTGCGCGGCGCCGGTTGGCAGCCGGGCAACGTCGATTGCACGGTCGTGCTCGACCACCCCAAGCTGGCCCCCCACCGCGACGCCATGCAGCGCCGACTCAGCGAGGCCGTGGGTGCACCGGTCACGGTGAAGGGCAAGCGTCCCGAGGGGCTCGGCGCGCTGGGCCGGGGCGAGGGCATCGTCTGCGTGGCCGTGGCCATCGTGAGCCAGGGGGGTGCGTCGTGACCAAGCCCCGAAAGGCTGGCCGCACCTCAGCGGCGCCGAAGTCCGCCGGCCGAGCGACGCCGGGACGGGCGGCCGGGGCGAGCACGGGCCGCGGCGCGGCGCCCGTCGCGCGCGGCAAGGCGGGCGGACCGCGGCGGTCCCCTGCGGCGAGCACCGGCGGCGGTGCCCCGGTGGCGCCTCGCGGGGCACGTCGCTCGCAGCCGGGCGAAGGAGGCGGCCAGTCGAAGCGCCGCAACGGCGTCGGCGGCGATCAGGTGGAGGGGCGTCAGGCAGTGCGCGAGCTCCTCTTGGCCGGGCGCCGAAAGGTGCGCGAGATCTGGGTTCTCGGCGACGTCGAGCCCTCGCCGATCCTGGAGGACATCCGCGAGCTCGCCCAGGGTGAGCGGGTGCCGGTGCGGGAGGTGTCGCGGGGGAAGTTCTTCGCCGAAGCGCGCTGCGAGGCACCTCAGGGCGTGCTCGCCAAGGCCGCCGAGCTGCCCGAGGTGTCCCTCGACGACCTGGTCACCGCCGGCCGAGGCGGGCCCCCGCCGTTCCTCGTCGCCGTGGACGGCGTGACCGACCCCGGGAACCTCGGCGCCCTCCTGCGCTCGGCGGAGTGCGCGGGCGCCACCGGGATCCTCCTGCCGCGCCACCGGGCCGTGCACGTCACGCCCACGGTCACCAAGGCGGCGGCGGGGGCGGTCGAGCACCTGGCGTTCGCCGTCGTCGGAGGGCTGCCGGCCGCCCTGCACCAGCTCCGTCAGCGCGGGGTGTGGGTGGTGGGCCTCGACGGCGAGGGCCCGACGAGCCTATGGGACCTTCCGGCGGCGGACGGGCCGATCGCGCTCGTCCTGGGGGCCGAAGGGGCGGGGCTCTCCCGGCTGGTCCGCCAGCGTTGCGACGAGATGGTGGGCATCCCACTCTCCGGCTCGCTGTCCTCACTGAACGTGGCGGCTGCGGCCGCGCTGGCCTGCTTCGAGGTCGCGCGGGCTCGCTCTCGCGTCTGATCGCGCCCTTCTGACTGCCCCGATCGAACTAGGCCGGAGGTAGTCAGGCGGTCTCATTTTGCTTCCGGTTCTTCTGGTTTGAGCGGTATCGGCAGGTCTCGTGCCGGATTTCTGGCCGGATGCATCACGTGACCATTGACACAGCACCCCCTGGCATGGTTCAACCTGACTAGTCCATTTCGGCTACCGCCAGTAGCAGCAGTCGCACCACACGTCGCACCACCAAGGGGAGCACCCAGCCGTGCAGTCACGATCTGATCTCATCGCCCTCACCGATCTCACCGACATCGAGCTCGTCGCCCGCTTCCAGAGCGGCTGCCAGGACGCTCTGCAGGTGGTGATCACCCGCTACCGGCGCTTCGCCCGGGCCAAGGCCCGCAGCTACTTCCTCGTCGGTGCGGACAGCGACGACGTGGAGCAGGAGGCCCTGATCGGACTGTACAAGGCGGCGCGGGACTTCCGTCCGGAGCACCAGTCGTCGTTCCGAGCCTTTGCCGAGCTGTGCATCACCCGCCAGATCATCACAGCGATCAAGACGGCCACCCGCCAGAAGCACCAGGCGCTCAACCAGTACGTGTCGATCTCCGGTGGTCGCAGCAACGACGACTCCACGGATCGCACCGTCGACGAGCTGATCCACGTGCATCGCCACGGCAGCGATCCGGCCGAGCAGATCGTCGCCGACGAGCGCTTCGGCGTGATGCGCGAGCGCATGGCCGAGGCCCTCTCGGGCCTCGAGGTCGACGTGCTGACGCTCTACGTCGAGGGCAAGAGCTACCAGGAGATCGGCGATCACCTTGGTCGCCATGTGAAGTCGATCGACAACGCGCTGCAGCGCATCAAGCGCAAGCTCGAGCTGCACCTCGCCGAGCGGGCCGTCGCCGACTACGAGGACGACCTCGCGCTGATCGCCTAGCCCACGCTGCTCGCTAGCCTTTGGCCCAACGCCGGGTTAGCTCAGTTGGTAGAGCACTTCTCTTGTAAAGAAGATGTCGTCGGTTCGATCCCGGCACCCGGCTCCACGGTTTCCGCAGGTCAGACCATCGGTGGCCCCCGACGAGCCCGCATCAGGACGTCTACGATCATGTTCTTGCAACTGGACCACTTCGAGCTTGAGGATCTGCTCGAATGCAGCTCCCATCTCCAAGCGTTGGGCGACGGGCAGCGGTCGATCGAGGGCGTGGCCCGCGAGGTTGCTCGATACCTTCGATCCCGCTTCGTCAACAAGGACACGGGCACCCTTGCCCTGCCGTTGGTCCGCTGCTACGCCACGTTTCCCTTCGAGTGCCTCGACGCGGAGCTGCGCGCCGTGGCCATGGCGGCGGGCGGCAGCGCATCGCTGGCGGGGGTCCCGTGCCTCACGCTGCTGGGCACCGCCGGGGAGGAGGCGGAGTGGAACGAGCGCCACCGATCGCGAGCGCATCGCGCCATCCCGTTGCCCAGCAAGGAGGCCGTCACCCGGCTTCCGATGGTCGCTGGGCTGGTGACCCAGCTGGGCCTCGACCTCGAGGACGTGGTCAGCCCCAGCCCGGAGCGCACCGAGCTGCTCGACCGGCACCCGTGCGACGTCTTCTACGTTCCGACGGCGCTCGACAGTCCGTTGGTACCCGCCCAAGATGACTTCGTGATCCCCTACGGGATCCGATCCGTCCTCGGGTTTGGCGGCACTCTGCCCAACGGCTCCATGTTCGCGGTGGTGATCTTCTCCACCGTCCCAATCCCCTCCGACACCGCGGACGCCTTCGAGGTCCTCGCCCTCAGCGTCAAGGTGGCCTTGCTGCCCTTCGTCCACCAGCCCATCTTCGACCTCGAGGGTGAGTCGGTGAAGCATCCCGAGGCGAGCGATTCTGCGGCGCTCGCGGTGGCGGCGTCACAGGTAGAGGCCCTCACCCAGCTGCTGAGGGCCCGGGAGGACGCCGTGCGCCTGCAGTCCACGAAGCTCCGACAGGCCCTGCAGGACGAGCACGCCCGAGCGGAGGAGCTCGCCGCATCCCGAGCGGAGCTCGCGAGCAGCGAAGCGCTCAACGCCGCCGTTGTGGCGGGGGCGCTTGACAGCGTCGTCACGATCGACGCTGAAGGTCGTGTCATCGAGTTCAACCCTGCGGCAGAGCGCACATTCGGGTATTCCAGCCTTGAGGCAATCGGGGAGTCTCTGGCAGACCTGATCATCCCGATGTCGATGGTGGGTCGTCACGAGCAGGGGCTTCGTCACTATCTCGCCACAGGCGAAGGCCCGATCCTCAACCGGCGCGTGGAGGTCACTGCCAGACGGGCGGATGGCTCAGAGTTCCCCGTCGAGCTGACCGTGACCCCCGTCGCCGGGATCGACCCGCCGATCTTCACCGGCTACCTCCGGGACATCACGGAGCGTCGGCTGGCGGAGTCTGAGCTGCTCGAGAGCCGCGAGCGGATGGCCCGCATCGCTCACACCCTGCAGAGCAGCCTCCTTCCGCCGCAGCTGCCGGAGATCGCTCTGGTCGAGCTGGACGCTCGCTACCGACCCGCCGGCGAGGGCAACGAGGTGGGCGGCGACTTCTACGACGTGTTCGAGCTCAACGGAGGTCGGTGGGCCCTCGTGCTGGGTGATGTGTGCGGCAAGGGCGCGGACGCCGCGGCGGTGACTGCACTGGTGCGGTACACCGTGCGGGCGGCGGCGCTGCGAAGCCCGGCCGAGCCGGCCGAGGTGTTGCGTGAGCTGCACGCGGCGATGCTCGCGCAGCGTCCCGACACCTTCTGCACGCTCGCGTACGCCGTGATCGACCCGGCCGCTCGCATGATGGAGCTGATCCTCGGTGGACACCCGCCTGCGCTTCTGGCCAGCCGTGACGGCGCGGTCAAGGAAGTCGGCGGGCGGGGTCCGATCATCGGGATGATCGGCGAGCGGCCGTGGCCCGGGCATAGCGCCTCGGTGCCGCTGGCCCCCGGCGATGTTGTCGTCCTCTACAGCGATGGCGTCACCGAGGCGCGCCGGGCCGGCGAGCTCTTTGGCTCCGAGCGGCTTGAGGTGGTGGTGGGCGCGGCGGCCCACGGAGGCGCCCAAGCCGTGGCCGCGGCGGTGGACAGCGCGGTATCGAGCTTCGCCGACAAGCTTGTCGATGATGCGGCCCTCCTCACGGTGGCCATGCGGTAGCAAGCTTCGCGGTTCAGCGGGGGCCACCGCCCGATCGGCTAGCGGGGTCGATCATCGGCGGCGCTTGGCGGCCGCAGTCGTCTTCTTGACGGCCTTGCGAGCGGTGCGACCGGTGGCCGTGGCGCCTCGCTTGGCCGTGGTCGCGGTTCGCTTGGTCGCCTTACGGGCCGAGGTGCCGGTGCCCTTCGCGCCGGCCTTGGCTGCCCGTCCGGCCGCCTTGGCGCCGCGGGCAGCGGTCGTGGTG
>JBKJSO010000096.1:0-5361 GCA_046595835.1 Acidimicrobiales bacterium
TGGACGTCGAGTCCCACCACCACCTGGGCGCCATCGGCGGTGATGTGCACTGCAGGCGACGACTCGATCTCCACCTGCACCCCTCCTGCTGTCCCGTGGCAGCGAACGGCTTCGTCGGCGCGTGGGTCGAGGCACAGTCGAGCGAGCTCGTGGCCGGTGGCGGCGTCGAGGACGTACAAGGTGGCGCCGCCCCCGAAGATGACCACCTTGGTCCCGTGCACGGTTGCGACCGAAGCACTGGACACGATGCGCCCGAAGGCCACGCCGTTGGGGTCGTCGACCTGGAACGTCCAGGCGGCCGAGGCCGCGGGGCTGGACTGGTCGACGGGGATGGCGTGGAATGCTCCCGTCCAGTCACCGGCGTAGGCCACGTCATCGACCACGGTCGGGGCGGCGGTGAGCGAGTCGGAGGTAGGGAAGCCCCAGCGCGGCGAGATTGAGGGCGCCGTCAGCGCGGACAGTGTGGTGCACCCGTCGCTGGCCGCGAAGCTGTGGCCCAGATCGCGGCCGTACATCGGCCAGTCACAGCGGTCTGCGTCGGCGTGGGCGGCCGGGAGCACGGAGGCACCCGCCACAAGAGCGATGACCGCGGCGGCGGTGGCGATGGAGCGGTGCACAGATCTCCTCGGAGAGATGGTCAGCGGGTGAGGGGCGGACAGCGTTGGTCGTGCACTGTGAGGAGGCGACCCAGGGCGGACGGGGCCGCCTCTCACAGCCGTCGGGGCCTGACGGACTACCGGCAGCCCTGCCGAGCGTCGATCTGGCCGGCGGGGGTCATGCCAGCGTCGTCAACGAGTGCGCCGCAGGTGCCGACGTAGGCGCCCGGGAGCGGATAGGGACCGATGGGCGAACCCTCCGGGTCGGGGTCCTCGTACACCTGCAGGCCGGGCTCGGCGTACACCGTGCCGACCTGATCGTTCCAATAGCGGATGTCTTCCTTCTTCGACTTCTTGGTCGCAGGATCGTCGCAGTCTGCGGCGGTGGCCGAAGGGCCGCCACAGGTCTCCGGATCCCACCGCACACCCTTGTAGTCGGCGGCATCGCGGTGCGCCTTGGTGTCGCCGCCCTGGTAGATGACTCGCCGCTCGGTGGTGGCCGCGAAGCAGATGCCGTCGGCGCACTCTCCGGTGGCAAAGGATACGAGGGGGATCGGGTGGGTCTGAAGGTACCCGGTGTCGCCCGCGCTCATGGCGGCGATCCAGGCTGCCAGTGATGCGGGATCGATGAGCAGTCGGATGCCACCGCCGTCGCTCGGGCCGTTGCCAATGCCCGAGGCCCCGTCGTGCTCGCCACGGTCGAGGTTGTCGTCGGCACCGAAGTAGACTTGGGCCCCGCGGGCGGGGTCGATCTGGCTGATGTCGAAGTCGCCATCGATGACAAACTCATGGACCACGGTGCCCTCGGGGGTCTGAAGCGTGCCGACCCGCACGATCTCCCAGTCGCCGTTCTTGAGGTAGACGGTGGCGTTCTGGCACCCCTCCTCGCTGGTGTGCGCGTTGGCTGTGTCGTTCGCCCCCTCGCTGCATCGCTGGTCGGCCGGTGTGTACACCCCGTCGCTCATGGCCCAGGCGGCGCCGCCGCCAGTGCCCAGCAGGGCCATCCCCACCAACGTGGCTCCGGCGAACTTGCGAGGTCGCTTCATCAATCGTGTCCCCTTGTCGTGGATCTGACACTCGTGTCAGGTCTTGCTCGGGAGGATGGTTCGTGCTCGCTCGTGCAGAATCCTCCCGTTTCGCACGAAATCTCCCGGACGGTGGCAGTGGGCGAGCGAGAGCCGCGCGTGGCACCTGGTCGTGACTTAGCCTGACGGCGGACACAGGGGTGGACACGTGACAGACGAGGAGCGCCGCACCGCGGTGCGGCTCCGGGGTGTGAGCAAGCGCTTCGGCGAGGTCGTCGCAGTCGACGACCTCGACCTGGAGGTCGCCGCGGGGGAGTTCTTCGCCATGCTCGGGCCGTCGGGCTCGGGCAAGACCACCACCCTGCGCCTGATCGCGGGGTTCGAGCTCCCCACCAGCGGCACCATCGAGCTGGGTGGCCGCGACATCAGCCGCGATCCGCCGTTCGACCGCGATGTGAACACGGTGTTCCAGGACTACGCCCTGTTCCCGCACATGGACGTGGCCACCAACGTGGAGTACGGGCTGAAGGTCAAGAAGGTGCCCAAGGCGGAGCGAAGCCGGCGGGTCGAGGAGGCGCTGGCCACCGTTCGGCTGGAGGGCTACGCGGGTCGCAAGCCCTCACAGCTCTCCGGGGGTCAGCGGCAGCGCGTCGCCCTGGCCCGGGCCCTCGTGAACCGCCCGGGCGTGCTCCTGCTCGATGAGCCCCTTGGCGCCCTCGACCGCAAGCTGCGCGAGGAGATGCAAGTGGAGCTCAAGCACATCCAGCAGCAGGTTGGGATCACCTTCATCTTCGTCACTCACGACCAAGGCGAGGCCCTCTCGATGAGCGACCGCGTCGCCGTCTTCCACGACGGTCGTCTCGAGCAGGTGGGCACGCCGCGGGAGATCTACGAGCAGCCGGTCAACGAGTTCGTGGCCGGCTTCGTGGGGACGGCGAACCTGCTCAACGACGGTGATCGCTTCGTCAGCGTGCGGCCCGAGCGCATCAGGCTCGGGGCACCGACGGCCGACGAGGTGGGCGCATCAGGCGTGATCGACGACGTGCAGTACCTCGGTGCCGTCACCCGCTACCGGGTGCGCACGGGCGATGCCTCGTCGCTCGTGGTGGAGGTACCGAACACCGATGGGTCGCCCCGCTTGGGGATGGGCGACCCGGTGGAGCTCTCGTGGCGTCGAGATGATCGGCAGCCTGTGGGATCGGCGCAGCCATAGTGCCAGAGGACCAGACAACAACAGGGGGGACCATGTACAAGCGATACCGAGTGGCCGCTGTGGCCATCGCCGTTGCACTCGCCGCAGGTGCCTGCGGCAGCGACAGCAAGAGCACGGGCAGCACCACCACCAACACTGCGCCACCCGTACAGAAGGCGATCGGCAAGGGCGAGGGCGCCGTGTCGATCCTCGCGTGGCCCTACTACGCCGAGGACGGCACTCAGGACCCCAACTACGACTGGGTGTCCAAGTTCGAGACCGACACGGGTTGCACGGCCACCGTGAAGTACTTCGCGACCTCCGATGAGGCCTTCAACCTGTTCGGCACCGGCGACTACGACGTGGTGTCGGCGTCGGGCGACTCGTCGATGCGCAGCGTCGCATCAGGCGATGCTGTGCCGATCAACACCAGCCTCCTCACGAACTACGGCGACATCGCTCCGTTCTTGAAGGAGCAGGCGTGGAACTCGATCGACGGCACGGTGTACGGCGTGCCCCACGGGTGGGGGGCCAACGTCCTCCAGTACAACACGGACGTCGTGAAGCCCGCCCCCGACAGCTGGGGAGCTGTCTTCGACCCGAAGTCGCCCTACGCCGGCAAGATCGCGGCCTACGACTCGCCCACCTACATCGCTGACGCGGCGGTGTACCTCATGTCCACGAAGCCCGACCTCAAGATCACGAACCCGTACGCCCTCGACGACACGCAGTTCAAGGCGGCCGTCGATCTCCTCAAGCAGCAGAACAAGCTCGTGTCGGAGTACTGGAGCGACTACGTGGCCTACGAGGACAACTACCGCGCCGGCAGCACGGTCATGGGCACGAGCTGGCAGGTCATCGTCAAAACCCTCCAGGGCGAGACGCCACCGGTGCCGGTGAGCTCGGTGCTGCCGAAGGAGGGCTCGACGGCGTGGTCGGACAACTGGATGATCCAGACCAAGGCCAAGCACCCCAACTGCGCCTACGAGTGGATCAACTACATCACCTCGCCGAGCGTCCAAGCCGAGGTGGTTACGACCTATGGTGAGGCACCGGCCAACCTCAAGGCGTGCGCGTCGATCGCGGACCACTGCACCGAGTTCCATGCCGAGGATGCCGCGTACTACGACCAGCTGTACTACTGGACCACGCCCACCAAGGCGTGCCTCGACGGGCGCACCGACGTGACGTGCAAGGACTACAGCGAGTGGGTGGCGGCCTGGACCGAGATCAAGGGCTGAGCGCCTCGCCTCGCCGGCGGGTCGCGCGCTTCGTCAGCGGCCACCGGGGCCTGCGCCTCGGTGGCCTGCTGGCGGGCCCGTTGCTCTGGCTGCTGGTGGCCTACATCGGCGCGCTGGTCGCGCTGCTGGTCACCTCGCTGTTCCACAACGAGACGACGGGCATCGTCACCAAGATGGTGACCGATCCTGCCCTCGATAACTACCGCTCGATCGTCGACACGCCCGTGTACCGGGATGTCGCGGAGCGCACGATCGGCGCGGCCATCGCGGTGACGGTGATCGATCTGAGCATCGCCCTGCCGGTGGCCTTCTTCATGGCCAAGGTCGCCTCGTCGCGGTCGCGGCGGCGGTTCGTCATCGCGGTCACGATGCCGCTGTGGGCGGGGTACCTCGTGAAGGGCTACGCGTGGCGAGCCATGCTCAACCCTGAGAGCGGGCTGATCAAGGAGCTGGTCGGCTCCACGCCCGGCTACGGCGTGTGGGGCAGCATCATCACGCTCGCCTACTTGTGGCTGCCCTACATGGTGATCCCGATCTACGCGGGGCTCGATCGCCTCCCCGACTCGCTGCTCGAGGCCTCGACGGATCTGGGTGGCACCGCCGGTCGCACCTTCCGCTCGATCGTGCTGCCGCTGCTGGTCCCCTCGATCGTGGCCGGGTCGATCTTCACCTTCTCGCTGACCCTCGGCGACTTCTACGTGAACCGGATCTTCGGGGGCACCACGCAGTTCATCGGCAACAACATCTACAGCAACTTCGGCGTGAACCTGCCGCTGGCGGCGGCCTACGCCACCGTGCCCGTGCTGATCATGGCCGGCTACCTGCTCGCCGCTCGCGCGGCCGGCGCCCTCGAGGAGCTCTGATGTTCCTGTCGCGTCGCGCCCGGGTGCTGCTGCGCCTGTTCACCTCGCTCGTCGTCGCCGTCCTCTACTTCCCGCTTCTGTACGTCATGCGCCTGAGCGTGGCGACCTCCCGTGGCTTCACCTGGCCGCCCAGTGGCCTCACCCTGCAGCACTGGCGGGCCGCGACGCACGCCGCCAGCCCGAGGGCCGCACTCTGGCACTCACTCACCATCGCGTTCTGGGCCACCCTGGTGGCCCTGGTGCTCGGGTCACTGGCGGCCGCGGCGCTCACCCGCTTCCGCTTCTTCGGGCGCGACGTGATCAGCCTCATGCTCGTGCTGCCACTGGCCCTTCCTGGCATCGTCACCGGGATCGCGTTCAACTCTGGCTTCGCGCGCCTGGGGGTCGACCTGTCGCGGGCCACGTTGGTCACGGCCCACGCCACGTTCTGCATCGTGATCGTGT